>JBEHXB010000021.1:0-16058 GCA_048498895.1 Pseudomonadota bacterium | reverse complement strand
CGGCTCGTGGCGATCTGCGGGATGTCTCTGGTGCGCGACAAGGCGTGCCAGTCCGTCGGTAACGAGCCAAGGCGCAGGAGGATGAAGAGAGCTCCGAACGCCCAGACCACCAGGGTCGCCATTCCCAGAATAGACCAGCCCCGCAGGGTAATTTTCACGTTCCACCCCGGTATGCCTGCCGCAATGATACGTCCGCGCCCGAAGCAACGGAATGGACTTTCGTGCCTGTTCGCCTTGCTTTGGGCGCGGGCAGCAGCGGTGCCGGTTCAGGCCAGACTCCGCACCTGGCTGGCGGCAAGCATCAGCTTGGCGATGGACAGTTCGCCGCTGCTTTCCAGCGCCGTTGCAAAGTCGTGGACGCGTTCCAGCGCCGCGGCATTGCGGCAAGCCCAGGCCTCGACCGCGGAGGCGCCCTTGCCGCCGTCCGCCAGCAGCTTGCGGGCCAGTCCGCGCTGGGTCGCCGACAGGTCCTCGGTCAGACGGCGCAGTGCCAGCCGGTCCCAGTGCTCGGACGGCGTCAGGCGCTGGCTCCAGCTTCGCAGCCGGTCGAGACCCAGCGTCCGGCCCAGCGCGAAATAGAGCGCCGCCACGTCATCCGGCGCCTGATGGGAGCCATGAGCCAGAAGCGCGATGTCCGGCGCGGCGGTCAAGCGCCGCAGCAGGGTCCAGTCCCGGGCAAGCTCTTCGGGCACTTGTCTGGCCAGCGACCCGATACGGGCGCGGTCCTCCTCGTCTGGGTCCAACCGGACGCGCAGTGATTCGACACCGGCACGGTAGAGCGCGATGGCATCCGCCAGGGGTGTATCGGCCGCGATGTGGGTCAGAAACCAGGGCGTCACACGCCGAAAATGCCCGGCGATCCCGGCGTAAAGCTGAACCTGCACACCGGCATCCACCTGGCCGTCCAGCATGTCGATGCGCGCCTTCAGCGCCGACAGCGCAAAGGCGCCATCCGCCATCACGAAGGCGCGCGCCACCAGGTCGCCAGGAAGACCCGATAGCTCGCGCATGCGGAAGGCAAAGGCCGGCCCCGCAAGGTTGACGATGCGGTTGCTCAGTACGGTGGAGACGATCTCGCGCTTCAGGCGGTGGCGCGACGGCTCCTTTGGGAAGGCCGCCACTGCCTTGGGCGGAAAATATCCGCTGGCCAGTTCTTCCAGCGCCGGATCGTCGGGCAGGGCGCTGGCGAGAATCTGTGCGTCCAGGTCCAGCTTGGCATAGGCCAGAAGCACGCAAAGCTCCGGCCGGGTGAGCCCCTTGCGGTCGTGCGCCAGCGTCATCGCCGCGGCGTCGCCGGGCAGGAATTCCACCGAGCGGTTCAGGCGGCCGCGCGCTTCCAGGTCGCGCATGAAGCGGACATCGGCGTCGATATCCTCCACGGCATTCCGTTCCGCCACGGACAGCGCCAGGGTCTGGTTGTAATTGTCCGCCAGCACATGTGCGGCCACCGCATCGGTCATCGAGGCCAGCAGGCTGTTGCGCCTTGCCTCGTCGATTTCCCCGCGCCGCACCGGACCTGACAGCAGTATCTTGAGGTTGACCTCATGGTCCGAAGTGTCGACGCCGGCGGAATTGTCCACTGCATCGGTATCGATGCGCCCGCCCGCGCGTGCGTATTCAATGCGGCCAGGTTGCGTGACGCCCAGGTTGGCGCCTTCGCCCACCACCCTGGCGCGCACCTCGCCGCCATTGACGCGCACCGCGTCATTGGCGCGGTCACCGACGTCGTTGTTCGATTGACTGGACGCCTTGACATAAGTTCCGATGCCGCCGAACCACAGAAGGTCGGTCTTCGCCTTCAGAAGGGCGTGAATCAGCGCAGGCGGGGAAAGCGTGTCATCCTCCACCTCCAGCATCGCCTTCACTTCGGGACCGAGGGGGATCTCCTTCAGCGTGCGGGCAAAGATGCCGCCGCCCTTGCCGATCATATCCCTGCTGTAATCGTCCCAGCTCGAGCGCGGCAGGTCAAACAGCCGCTTGCGTTCGGCAAAGCCTCTGGCGGCGTCGGCATTGGGATCCAGGAAAATATGGCGGTGATCGAAGGCGGCGATCAGGCGAATATGTTCGGACAGCAGCATGCCGTTGCCGAAAACATCGCCCGACATGTCGCCCACGCCGATGACGGTGAAATCCTCTTTCTGGATGTCTGTACCCAGCTCGCGGAAATGGCGCTTGACCGCTTCCCAGGCGCCGCGCGCGGTAATGCCCATCTTCTTGTGGTCGAAGCCGTTAGAGCCGCCGCTGGCGAAGGCATCGCCCAGCCAGAAACCGCGCTCCAGGGCGATGGCGTTGGCGATGTCCGAGAAGGTGGCGGTACCCTTGTCGGCCGCCACCACCAGATAGGGATCGTCTCCATCAAGGCGCAGCACGCCGGGCGGCGGCACGGTGGCGCCATGTGCATCAAGATTGTCGGTGACGTCCAGCAGCGCGTTGATCAGCGTCTTGTAAGCGGCGATGCCGACGGCCATGAATTCGTCGCGGGTAGGATTGTCGGGCATGGTCTTGGGGAAGAAGCCGCCCTTGGCGCCCACCGGTACGATCACGGCATTCTTGACCTGCTGCGCCTTGACCAGGCCCAGGATCTCGGTGCGAAAATCCTCGCGCCGGTCGCTCCAGCGGATGCCGCCGCGCGCGATCGGTCCGAACCGCAGATGCACGCCTTCAACCGCGGGCGAATAGACGAAGATCTCCCGCCAGGGACGCGGCGCGGGCAGTTCGTCCAGCCGGCCGGAATCCAGCTTGAGCACGACATAGGGCTTGAATCCGCCGTTCTTGCCGTCTGATTCAGTAGCCGTCGTCTCGCCGCCATCGCGCTGCCAGAAATTGGTCCGCAACACATTTTCGATCACGTTGCGGAAACGGCGGATAATGCGATCATCATCCAGGCTTGGCACGTCCTTGAGCGCCGTCTCGATGCGGGCCGACAGGGCGGTTGCGTCGCCGCCGCCTTCGCCACCGTCACGGCCTGGCATGCAGCGGGCATAAAAAAGCGCCACCAGGAGGGCGGCAACCTCGGCGTTCCTGACCAGCGCCTGCTCCATGTAGGCGAGGGAAAAGGGGATCGCCGCCTGCCGCAGATACCGGCCCACTGCGCGCAGTATGGTGACATCGCGCCAGGCAAGTCCTGCGCCCATCACCAGCCGGTTGAAGCCGTCATTTTCGGCATCGCCCTGGAGGACGGCGTGCAAGGCGTCCTCCAGCGGGCCCCGGATTTCGTCGACTTTCACGGCGATGCCGTCGGCCCGCTCCATGACGAAATCCAGGATCACCGCGTCCTGGCGCCAGCCGGGGCCTGCACTGAAAGAAACGGGAAAGGCGTCCTCGGAGATGACTTTCAGGCCCATATTCTCGAATACCGGCAGCGAGGCCGACAGTGGCAGCACATCGCCCAGCACGTGCAGCTTCAGATGCAATGTGGCGCTGGCATCGTCCTGCCTGCGCCAGACGCGGGCGCGGACCTTCAGGCCGTCCCTTGCCGCCGCCAGTTCCTGCAGCACCGTCAGGTCGCGCACCCCCTCATGGGCGGCGAAATGATCGCGGTAGCCAAGCGAGAAGCGCGGGGCCAGCGCCTCAAGCCGCTTAAGGCCCTGGGTGCCATGGACCGCGCACATGGCAGTTGCGAGCGCGTCATCCCAGGTCTCGATCATGCCGGCGATGTGCTGCTGCATCGCCTGCACGTCGATGGGCGGCAGCGGTCCTTCATTGCGCCCGACGATATAGTGGATGCGCGCCAGGGGACTGTCGTCGGTCGCCACCTCGGAAGCGCTGGTGCGTCCGTTCAGCGATCTGGCGAGATAGGCGTGGATGTCGGCGACGAGCTTGCTGTTCAGGTGATCGCGTGGCGCCAGAAGAATGGCGGAAACGAAGCGGTCGAAGCGGTCGAAGCGCAGGAACAGTTTGAGCCGCGGCAGCCCGCCCAGCCGCAAAATGCCGGTGGCGACGGCGTACAGCTCGTCCACCGAGATCTGGAACAGTTCGTCGCGCGGGAAGGTGTCCAGGATGTGGGTCAGCGCCTTGCCGTCATGGCTGGCGGCGTCAAGTCCTGCGCGGTCCATGACCGCCGCGATCTTCCGGCGGAGCAGCGGAATGGTGCGCGGCTGGGCATTGTAGGCGGTCGACGTGAACAGGCCGACGAAACGGTGTTCGCCGGTGAAATTTCCTTCGGCATCGAAGCGTTTGACGCCGATATAGTCCATATGGCCGCGCCGGTGCACCTTGCTGCGCGCGTGGCTCTTGGTGACGATCAGCGGCTCCTTCTCGTCAAGAAAGGCGCGCACCGGCGCGCTCAGGCCCGGCCGTTCGGCGCCTCTGCGGATCACCCGGGCCTCGGCCGCGGACAGAATGCCCAGGCCGCTGCCGTCCACCGGTTCCAGCCGGCCGTGATTGCCGTCCTCGGCCAGCACATAGTCGCGCGCGCCCAGAAAGGTGAAATGATCCGCCGCCAGCCAGTCCAGGAACGCCAGGTTTTCGGAAATGTCTCCGAAAGGCGGCGTGGCTGCCAGTTCGCTGCGTGCTTCGTCCAGCCGCGCCAGCATGGCGCGCCAGTCGCGCACCGCCAGCGCGCCCTGGGCAAAGGCCTCGCGCATGCCTTCGACCATCGCCGCGCGCTCGGTGTCCGAGGCCGCATTGCAAATCAGCGCGATCACGCTGATGCGCCGGCCATCGAGCGTGATCACGGGATGGAAGGCCGCCCGGATGCGCGCGCCATGGGCAAGTGCTGCCTGCAGCGCGGAATCGAACAGGAACGGGCGGTCGTCATTGATGCCGACGAGGACCATTTCACCGGTCTCATCATCGTCCAGCGATACCACCTCGATGCCGCCCTTCTGGTGGCGAGCGACTTCTTCATGCAGGGTCTGGGCCAGCCCAACCAGCCGCACCGGCCTGACGCTCAACACTTCCTCGGAAAGTGCAGAGGCAAAAAGGGCGTCGAAAAATTCCAGCCTTGCCTTGTCCGTCAGCAGGGCGCGGGCTTCGGCGAGACGGGCCTTGGCATCGCGCGCCTCCTCGGTGTCGGCGGAACGGATGGCGGTCATGGCGGCCCTCGGCTGGCGGTGCGGGTTCTCAGTTCACGGCTTCAAATGCTATAATGGTTGAATGACAATCAGCGTCGGGCGCGGTCCAGGCCCGCAAGCAGAGCAATCGCACCTGCCAGGGCCAGCACCGCGAACATGTCGAACCCCGCCGGTGGCAAGACCTGGGCCTGGGTGGCCGCGGCGGTGATCGCCGCCGCCGGCACGGCGAAACAGATCGCACCCTTGCGGTCCTTCAAGGCAAGACTCATCGCCAGCCCCGGAAGCAGGGCAAAGGCTGCCGCCAGCGCTATGGACGGCGCACGCGGCAGCACCAGGAAGGCGCCCGATCCCCAGGCGATGCCGCAGAAAACCAGAAGGGTCCGCAGTGCGGCGCCGGCTTGCCGCGCCGGGATGCGGCGAGAGGCGGCAAACCCGCGAATGAAATTGCGGACGATCCCGATGACACCGGCCAGCACCAGCAGCGACCAGGCAAAGGCCGCGCGCAGCGATGTCCAACCGCCGGTCAGCACAATTGCGCCCGAGACCATCAGGATCAGCGCAGCCCGGGGCGAACGTTCCAACAGCGCCAATGCTCGAAGATCGAGCCGCGCTTCGTCATGCAGGCGGGGCAGGCGGGCGAGGGAATGAGCGAGAGAATTCGTTCCAGGCCATGTGACGGATGCGGAAATATCGGTTTGCTCGCGCGCCTCAACCGCAGGATGCGCGACGACGGGGCTGCTGTCGGTGAGGGCCATATCTCGCGCCTCTTTTATCCGGAACCGCTTTTTGTGGTAACAGCGTTAAAAGCAGGATGCTTAAGAATGCGTTAATGGGTCCCGGCGACGATTAAGCCTTCGGTCTGGCGGGGCCATCAGGATGTTTTCGCAATGAATGCCCCCGGACAGGCCTGCGATACGGCTGGCCGTAAAATCCAGTGAGTCTTTCGCCATGCATGAAGCCGACCGGCTGATCCAGCTTCTGGATCTCATCCCCCATCCGGAGGGCGGTCATTACCGCCAGACGTTCAGAGATGTTTCGGGTCCCGGGAAGCCCGGCGGCCGGGGCGAAACCGGCCAGCGCACGCGCGGCCATTCCACCCTGATCTATTTCCTGCTCAAGGCGGGTGAGGCTTCGCACTGGCACCGCATCGATGCCGCCGAAGTCTGGCATTTTTATCGTGGCGCGCCGGTGGAGCTGAAGATCGGCGGGCGGGTCGTCCATCTTGGGCCGGCTATAGAGGACGGACAGGTGCCACAGGCGGTGGTCCCGCCAGGCATCTGGCAGGCTGCCCGCAGCATGGGGGAATATTCGCTGGTTGGTTGCACGGTCGCACCAGGCTTTGACTTCGCGACCTTCGAACTGGCGCCGCCCGGATTTATGCCCGATCCGCTATAGCGGGCTGTAATAGCCACCGATGACCGGCGCATTGCGCGGTGGGGGCCCTGTCTGGATCATCGGCATGCCGGTGGCGTCAGTGGCAGGTCCCGACATGCGCGTGCTCACCACCCGTCCGTCGCCCGTGACGGTCAGGTCACGCGCATAGAGCGCCGCCCAGGTCTTGTTTTCCAGGCACACCACCGGACCGCGCCAGGTGCGGCTGGCCGTGATGGTCGCCGGCTTGCGGCAGGTCACGGCCAAGGGCGGTCCCTTGCCATGCGGCTCCTCCACCAGCGGGCGCTTGAATACGCTCTTGCCGTCGGCGGAAAGGTCCTTGGCGCTCTGGGTCAGCAGCAGCCAGACGCTGTTGCGCAGACAGATCTCGGGACCATACCCGCCGGAATCTTCCAGCTTCTGTGGCGCGCGGCAGACGACCGCCTCGGGATCGCCGTAGCCGCTGGGGGTGAAGAGCAATTTTCCATCTTGCTGAACGGAAGCCGGTTGGGCCGGCTGTGCGACGGCAGACGTAGCCGCGGCACTGGCGATCAGGGATATGAGAATGGGAGCAGCGATACGCATGGCTAGGCCTCGCGAAAGCAACGGCGGCATTATAGCCGCGCGGAAGCTCGCCATAAACGGAAACCGTTAGCGCAACCAATTTGTGCAGGTGCAATAAAGCGTGGAATTTGCGGCAATAGGACAGGCGACAGCGCAGACAGATCGGGTATTGTCGGAACTTCCATCAGCAACAGGAACGGGAGAGATGCAATGAAGGGTTTTGCGGGCGTGAGCGCTTTGGCGCTGGGGCTCATGGCGGCGGCGGCGTTCGGACCTGTAGCCTATGGCCAGGCGAGCCGCCTGGCGATTCAGTCGATGCCGGCGCATGACGGCATGCCCGGCTGGCATCTGGGGCCGTCCTTTCCCGATCCGACCGGTTTCACCCTGGTCGACGCGGACGGCACCGTTCACGTCATTCCGCGCGAGGAACGTCGCGCCATGATGGGCGGGCGCCCCCGCGTGCCGGGTGGTGAGGCCGGTCCGTCCTGCAGCCATTCGCCGGTGTGCGGGCGCAGGGACGGCTTCAAGCGCAGCGAGCTGGCCCGTGTCGAGTGGGACCAGAACATGGGCTACAAATTCTCCTATCCCTATGTGGTGCCCAAGGGCATTGGCGGCGTGCCGTCGGTGGCGATGGATTCCAAGGGCTATCTGTGGGTGTTCAAGCGCAGCCCCGCCGGCGTGGTCCAGCTGATGAAGTTCGACCCCAACCACAAGCTTGTGCTGGAAGTGCCTGAAAGCGTGATCGGTCACCAGGACAAGGCCCATGGCATGGCTGTGGATGCGCAGGACAATGTATGGATCACCGACAATGGCCAGGCCACGGTGATGAAGCTCTCGCCCGAGGGCAAGCTCCTGATGACCATCGGCACCAAGGGCAAGCGCGGCGACTGGGTCGAGGAAAAGGGCCAACGCCTCCTGTGGCAGCCGGTGATGGTGGCATTCGCTCCCAATGGCGACCTTTACATCGCCGAGGGCCACGCCAATGAAAGCCCCAACGATGTCGACGGGCCCGATCCGTGGAACCGGGAAGGCGTGGCGCGGGTCATCCACCTGACCAAGGACGGCAAATATATCGGCCAGTGGTTTGGCAACGAAGTGGGGCAGGGCAAATTCGATTCCACCCACGGCTTTGCCATCGATCCCACCAATGGCGATGTGTGGATCGGCGACCGCGAGCAGTATCGCATCGTGATTTATACCGGCGACGGCAAGTTCAAGAAGACCTTGTCGATGCGCAATCTGGTTTGCGCCCTGAACTTCGACCATCAGGGCAATCCCTGGATGGCGTCGGGCCAGGACGGCCAGTTCCTCAAGTTGGACCGTGACGGTCATGTGCTGGGTGCGGTGGGCAACGGCATGGGAATCGGCACCGGCCAGTTCACCGAGGCCAGCTACTGGGTGTTTGACAAGCACGACAACCTTATCGCCGGCGACACTTCCGTCGGCCGCGTCACGGTGATGAGCAAGTAGTTTCCAGAGCCCCTCCAATCTTGGAGGGGCCGCCTGCTTTTCCATTTTCGGGAACGTCCACTCCCGCCCCTGTTGCAACAGCGGGCCGGAGTGGACAGGCCTGGCCACTTTCGGAATTCCAGCAGCCGGCGGCGCGGCCGACCGATTATTTCGATGCAATGTCCTTGGCGGGACTTGCCAGCAGCCGTGACAGTTCCTGCTCGATGGCCAGGGACGAGGCATGGCCTTCATGGCCTTCGCTTGGCACGAAGCTGACCAGCAGGGTCTGCCCCGCCAGCGTGACCGTGGGCTTGCCGCCCTCGGCCATCTTCACGCTGTTGATCCGCTTGACGAAGGTCTGCCGGGCGGTCGGCAGAGAGACCAGGTACCGCTCGATCCCCAGCGCCGCATTGATCAGCGCATCGAAGGCCCAGCCCCGGGTCTCCGGGTCGGCAGTCGTCACCGACGGGTCGGCCGAGAAATGCAAGTCGACCTTCTGCACGTAAGCCAGGTGGCTGGCTTCATCCTGCAGCGCCGCCTGCAGTTCAGGTTGGGAGATCGTCGGATCGGTCGCCGGCGGAGCATCCTCCTGTCGGGTGGCCGGTACGCCGCCCGGTGCATCCTGCGTATAGAGTGTCATCCCGCCCCAGACCGATACGCGGATCGCCGTCGTGCCCGTGTCGTATTTCAGGATGCGCGCACCCAGCGAGCCATGCTCGACCGACAAAACAAAAACTTCAGGGTTGTTCTGAAAGCTCAGCAGATATTTTCGGTTATAGGGCGTGAGCGAGAAGACTATGGTGCCGTCGCTGGCGCTGTAAACGCCCGGGCGCACATCGCCCATCCGTTCCGCCGACAGCCTGGCCGCCATCGGATTGGTATAGGGATTGATGCCAGGCGGCCCCTCGGGCTGTGCCCAAGCGGCCGGCATGGCCGCAAACAGGAATACGGCGATGATGGTCCGAATGTATGTCACTCTGTCCACTGGCGGCTTTCTTCCGCCATCCGGCCGGCAAATGCGTATCCCAACCAGATCCTCTTTGATTGCATCCTGCGGGTTCAATTGGGCAATTTTTAGCCCTTTCAGGCAAGAGTGGGCCGGCCGGCGCCGCATCATTGCGGCGCGTTAAAGGGAATTGCGGACCTCGGCCCGAGGCGCGGTGCGGAAATTTGCCGGCCGCGAGCCGCGATGGCTTTCATTTGGCCGTGAATATGACTAAATCCGGTCCCACTCCATCCAGCAGAAGGACGGGCCCGTGACCCAGAGCCTCGACAGTTTCAGGTGCCGCAAGACCCTCAAGGTCGGTGGCAGGTCCTATACCTATTTCAGCCTGCCGCAGGCGGAGAAGAACGGCCTGAAGGGGATTTCCAGGCTCCCCTATTCGATGCGGGTGCTGCTGGAAAATCTGCTGCGCCATGAAGACGGCCAGACCGTCACCAGGGACGACATCACGGCCGTGGCAGCGTGGGCCAAGACCCGCACCTCGGACCGCGAGATCGCCTTCCGGCCCGCGCGCGTCCTGATGCAGGACCTGACGGGTGTGCCCGCCGTGGTCGACCTCGCTGCCATGCGCGATGCGATGAAGAATCTGGGCGGCAATCCGGAGAAGATCAATCCACTGGCCGAGGTGGACCTGGTCATCGACCACAGCGTGATGGTCGACAATTTCGGCCGCGCCGACAGCTTCAAGAAGAACGTCGCCATCGAGTATCAGCGCAACGGCGAACGTTACCGCTTTCTGCGCTGGGGCCAGCAGGCCTTCGCCAATTTCCGCGTCGTGCCGCCGGGCACCGGCATCTGCCACCAGGTCAATCTGGAATACCTCGCCGGGACGGTGTGGACCCGGAAGGCCAGGAACGCCAAGACCGGAAAGAGCGAGGAATTCGCCTTCCCCGACACCGTGGTGGGCACCGACAGTCACACCACCATGATCAATGGCCTGGCCGTTCTGGGATGGGGCGTTGGCGGCATCGAGGCGGAGGCGGCGATGCTGGGCCAGCCGATTTCGATGCTGATTCCGGAGATCGTGGGCTTCAGGCTGACCGGCAAGCTGCGTGCGGGCGTGACCGCCACGGACCTGGTGCTGACAGTCACCCAGATGCTGCGCAAAAAGGGCGTGGTGGGCAAGTTCGTGGAGTTCTTCGGTCCGGGCCTGGATGCCATGAGCCTGGAAGACCGCGCCACCATCGGCAACATGGCGCCGGAATATGGCGCCACCTGCGGCTTCTTCCCCATAGACGGCGAAACGGTGCGCTATCTGAAGAACACCGCCCGCAAGGCTCCGCGCATCGCGCTGGTGGAGAAATATGCGAAGGCGCAGGGCCTGTGGCGCACCAGCAAGGGCGCCGATCCGGTCTTCACCGACACGCTGGAACTGGACATGGCGACGGTCGAGCCGTCGATGGCCGGCCCCATGCGGCCGCAGGACCGCGTGCCGCTTTCCGGCATCGCCAACAATTTCGCCGAACACCTGATGACCACCTGGAAAAAGGAAGATGACGCCTATCGCCGGGTGGCGATGGACGGCTCCAAGGAGACGCTGGGCCACGGCAATGTGGTGATAGCGGCCATTACGTCGTGCACCAACACCTCCAACCCGTCGGTGATGATCGGCGCGGGCCTGGTGGCGCAGAAGGCCGTGGCGCGCGGCCTGAAAGTGAAGCCCTGGGTCAAGACCTCACTTGCGCCCGGATCGCAGGTCGTCACGGACTATCTGAAGAAGGCCGGCGTGGACAAGGCGTTGGACAAGCTGGGCTTCACGCTGGCCGGCTATGGCTGCACCACCTGCATCGGCAATTCGGGTCCCCTGCCGGATCCGGTGTCGAAGGCCGTCACCGAGGCCGACCTGGTCGCCGCCGCGGTAATCTCGGGCAATCGCAATTTCGAGGGGCGCGTGCATCCGCAGGTACGCGCCAACTATCTGGCCTCGCCCATGCTGGTGGTGGCCTATGCGCTGGCGGGCTCGGTCACGTTCGACCTTACCAGGGATCCGATCGGCTATGACAAGAAGGACCAACCGGTCTATCTGAAGGACATCTGGCCCAGCCCCCAGGAGATTTCCGCGGCTATCGCCAAGGCGGTGAAGCCGGCTGCCTTCCGTCACCGCTACGGCAATGTCTTCGACGGCGATGCCAACTGGAAGAAGGTCAAGCTGGTCAAGGGCCAGACCTATCAATGGGATGTCGGTTCGACCTATGTGCAGAACCCGCCCTATTTCGAGGGCATGACGGTCCAGCCCGCCCCGGTCGAGGACGTGAAGGGGGCGCGCGTGCTGGCGGTGTTCGGCGATTCCATCACCACCGACCACATTTCGCCCGCGGGCAACATCAAGGCCACTTCGCCCGCCGGCATCTATCTGCAGGAACGCCAGGTGGCCCAGAAGGATTTCAACTCCTATGGCTCGCGCCGCGGCAACCATGAGGTGATGGAGCGGGGCACCTTCGCCAACATCCGCATCCGCAACGAGATGATGGGCGGCAAGGAGGGCGGCAACACCATTTATTATGCCGATCCCAATGCGGACGGAGAGGCCATGAGCATCTTCGACGCCGCCCAGGCCTACAAGAAAGACGGCCACCCCACGGTCGTGATCGGCGGCAAGGAATACGGCACCGGCTCGTCCCGCGACTGGGCGGCCAAGGGTCCCAAGCTCCTGGGCGTACGGGCGGTGATCACCGAGAGCTTCGAGCGCATCCACCGCTCCAATCTGATCGGCATGGGAGTGGCGCCCTTCTGCTTCGAGGCAGGCAAGTCGCGCAAGGATTACAATTTCACCGGCCGCGAGGTGATCGATATTCCGGGCCTGTCCGGTGAGATCAAGCCGCGCCAGAAGATGGAAGCCATCGTGCACCGGCCCGACGGCACCAGCTTCGTCCTGCCGGTCCATCTGATGATCCTGACGGCGGACGAAGTCGCCTATTTCAGGAACGGCGGCATTCTTTCCTATGTGCTGAGAAACCTGCTGGTCGCCTGAGTCTTGTCGGCATGTCCTGAAATGATCGGGCCAGCGGCGTTCGCCGCGGCGCGCTGAATTTCGGGCGTCCGGATCGCACGATCTTCGCTGCAAGCGGCTTGAATTGAATTGCCGGTGGTCGGGCGGATTATGTGGTGATGGCGCCGCGGGAATTTGAGCCGGATTCTATTCGGCCACGGAAAACCAAATGATGCCGTTGCCCTGCAGTTCGATCGAATCGTCCGTGCCGGTGTCGGGCGCCAGTTCATAATCGGAGGCGCCGATAATGCCGTCCACCACGCCGTTGCCGAGCGGCAAAATGATGCGCTCCCCGATCCCGCGCACCGAACCCTTGCGGAACAGCGTGCCGCCGCTCTTGTAGACGGCGGGCGTCTCGACCACCTGCAACATGTGCTCGTAGATGCGGGGCAAATACTCGGGCGGGTGCAGGTCTTCCAGCCGCGCGCCGCGGAAATTCTTGCCAAAGCCTTCGGTGATCCGGTTGCCGGCGAGCCGGCCCGTGAACTGCCTGGTCTCGGGATCGAACTTGTAGGCCCAGACGATGTTGAGCTGGCGCGCGATCTGGGAAGGCCGCAGATCCGACCAGCGCGGCATGGTCCTGTTCCGCCGCACCTGGTACCAATGCTCGGCTACGGCCTGCAAAGCAGGAGAGGTGATTTCCCTCTTGAGGCGTTCGTATTCCATTCCCGGCCCGGTAAAGCTGATAAGTAATACCACCTGAATTTGACCGGAAAAATCTTAAAAATCACTGGCAAATTGCTAGAGTCATCAAGGGTACAGGGTAAACGCGGCCCTCGTTTTTCCCCAAAACGACCGTTCATGTCGAAATCGCCTCGCGGCATGATGGGGCAATGGCTCTCGATTCGCCCGCCTGTGCCGCCCTCCTTTTCGCCGCCGCAGTGGGGGGCTGGGGACTTGCGAAGCCCCAAAGCGCCGCTTCGCGCCTTTACGTACGCTTCGCCGCTGTCCTCTTGTCGGCGCTGGCGGTCTGCGCCGGCCTGAATCTCGGCGACGTCGCCCTGCTGTTCCTTCTGCCGCTGACGGCAGGCGCCATGGCGACAGCGGCGCTGGCGCGCTTTGTGCGGCGCCCTCCCGGCCTTGCCGCCAGCCTGCTGCTGACGGTGATGCTGGCACTGGGGCTGGTGGCGGCACTGACGGGCTGGGCGGCGATATCGCTGCTGCCGGCGGCATTGCTCAGCCTCATGATCGGTGCGCTGGCGTTGGGTGGAACGGCGCCATTGGCCGCGCTGGGCGCGCTCGCGCTGCTGGCCGGGGTTCTGGCCTTTCCGCAGCAAGGTGCCCACAGCGGGGTTCTGATGTTCCTGGCGGCGGCGATCCTGGGATTGTCGCGCGGCCTGTCGCGCGCCGCGCCTTTAGCCGCGGCAGTCGAGCAGACAACCGCCGCCGCCCGTCGCCCGGCGATAGGCCGCCTGGGCTGACCGGTCGGCTGAGGACGCTGCCATCACCTGGCCCAGCAGTTGCGCCACAAAGGCCGGCCTCAGCCTGGGCGCGTCCTGAATTGGGTCGAAACGGGCCGTGCCGTCCTGGCACACGCGTTCGAACTGAAGGCGCGACCGACTCTCGCGCCGGGCCGCACTTGTATCGGGACGCTCGCGCGTCAAATGACTGGTGGCGCTGGTTTTTTCGACGGGGCGCGGTGCTGCGAGCGGAAGCAGGTGCCTTCCGCGGCTGACAGGTTTCGCATGTCCGTTCACGCGCATGGACCCATGCAACGCAATTCGCACGCCAGCGCTTTCGGGTCCTGCCGGATTTGCGCTTTCTTAAGCCAGTGCCCGGCATAGTGCCCGCCAATCAATGGACCGGAAAATCCGGCCGGGGTGGTGGAAGTGTTGAATGCCGCGTTGCAGAAGCCGGAGGAAGTCCGCCAACTCATTGCGCTGGACGATGAACTGCGCCTGAAACTCGCTATCCAGTCGGCCGGCTATGCGGCCTTCGACTGGGACGTGCCTTCGGATACCATCCGCTGGGATGGCGCTACCGACATCCTGCCCCTTCATCTGGATCATTCCAGCGCCAGCAGTTTCCTGGACGGGATGGTTGCCGACAAGCGCCGCCAGTTTCTGTCCATCCTGGAAACCTCGTCCCCCCAGCCCACATTCTTCGTCATCGATGTCGAGGTTGCCGCGGCGCTGGGTGCTGTCGCTTTCACCATCTCGGGCACGCGCCTGCCGGGCCAGGACGGCCGCACCGTGCGGCTGCTGGGCATTGTGCGCGAAAATACCGAACGCGCCCGCGAGATCCAGCGCCTGACCTATCTGGCCACGCGCGACGAACTGACCGGCCACCTCAACCGCAACGCCTTGCGCGAGGAACTGGCCCAGGCCATCGAAAAGGCCAAGGAGGAGAACCGCTCCTGCGCCTTCCTGGTCGCCTCCATCGACCGGCTGGCCATGATCAATGACGGTTTCGGCTTCGATGCCGGCGAAGAAGTCATCATGGGCGTGGGCGAGCGGCTGTCGCGCACCCTGCGCGGCAGCGACATCATCGGCCGCATCGCCGGCAACAAGTTCGGCGTGATCCTGAAGAACTGCCGCGAACAGGAAATCGCAGTGGTCGCCTCACGCCTTCGCGTCGCGGTCAGGGGCAACGGCATCGAGACCCGCAGCGGGCTTGTCGCCGCCACCTGCAGCGTGGGCGCGGTGTGGCTGCCCTCGGCCGCATCGTCCAGCCAGGAAGCCATGCTGCGCGCCGAACAGGCGCTGAACCAGGCGCGGGTGGGCGGCCGCGACGGCTTTGCCGCTTACCAGCCGTCGCCCAGCCGCGAAACTTTCCGCCTTCGCCAGATGGCCATCGCCGACGAGGTGGTCCAGGCGTTGAAGGAGGGCCGCCTCAAGCTGGCCTACCAGCCCATCG
Organism: Pseudomonadota bacterium; assembly: GCA_048498895.1. Classification (GTDB taxonomy): domain Bacteria; phylum Pseudomonadota; class Alphaproteobacteria; order Micropepsales; family Micropepsaceae; genus Rhizomicrobium. The sequence continues at coordinate 811 of JBEHXB010000021.1, read as the reverse complement.
TCCAGGCCAAGAGCCGCAAGGTCAGCCATTACGAATGCCTGCTGCGCATCTCCAGGCCCGACGGCTCCATTCTCACGGCCGGGCATTTCGTGCCCGCCGCCGAGCAGATGGGCATCGTGCACATGATCGACCGCTTCGCGCTGGAAACCGCCGTCGCGAGGTTGAAGGCTCATCCCGCAATCGCCCTGGCGGTGAATGTATCGGGCACGGCCGCCAGCGATCCCGTCTGGCTGCAATCCTTCATCGATTATGTCGCCGGATCACGCGACGTGGCCGGACGGCTGATCGTTGAGCTGACCGAAACCGCCGCCCTTCACCATTTCGAGGAGAATGCCCGTTTCGTCTCCCAGCTGCGCCAGCTGGGCGCGCGGGTGGCGATCGACGATTTCGGCGCCGGCTATACCAGCTTCCGCAATCTGCAGATGCTGCACGTCGACACCGTCAAGATCGATGGCTCCTATGTGACCGACCTCAGCCGCTCTCCCGAAAACCAGGTCTTCGTGCGTACGCTGGTGGACCTGGCAAAGAATTTCGACATCGGGACGGTGGCCGAGTGGGTAGGCTCCGACGCCGATGCCTCTCTCTTGCAGAGCTTCGGTGTCGACTATTTCCAGGGATTTCATTTCGGCGAGCCGCTTATCAATCCCGAATGGGATCGATAACCTCCTGAATCCGGCTACCGGCTCACTTGTCCCAGACGGTCACTTCGGTGTTGCCGCCATTGTCCACCAGCACCGCCAGCTTGCGGCGGGCGGAATCAAAATCGACCAGCCAGCGATCCTTCATGCGCTGCGCGCCGGTGATGTGGTAA
>JBEHXB010000020.1:0-16091 GCA_048498895.1 Pseudomonadota bacterium | reverse complement strand
GATGCGCGCGGCCTCGGCCTTGGCGGTGGGCGGCAGGCGCAGCGACAGCTTCAAGGTGGACCAGGGCAAAAGGACATTGCCGCCATTTTCCGGCAGCGGGTAGCCGGCAATGCCGGTGACCGCCAGTTGCGGCATCCAGGTCTTTTCCAGGATGCGCGCGGCGTTATCGGCACCCATCGGTTTTGTGTCGCCCGCGAACGGCAGTTCGGTGAACACCGTGTCGCCCAGGATTTCGGCGGTGGCCTTGGCCTGTTGCACCCGGTCGTCCGGAATGGCCGCGAACAGTTCGGGCAGCAGCATCCGTCCGCTGGTCTCATCCTCGATCCGGCTGATCAGGGCGCGGGCGATGCGGAAGGATGACGGCACGATGCCGCTGGCGGCGCCCGAATGAACACCCTCCGTCAGCACGCGCACGGTCAGGTTGCCGATCACCATGCCGCGCAGCGATGTCGTCAGCCACAGCTGTTCATAATTGCCACAACCGGAATCCAGGCATACCACCAGGTCGACCGCGCCGATGCGATCCGCCAGATGGTCGATATAGAAGGGTAGGTCAGGCGAGCCGGATTCCTCGCACGCCTCGATGATGATGACGGTGCGGGCGTGGGCGATGTTCTGCTGTTTCAGCGCCAGCAACGCCGATATCGAAGCGAACATGGCATAGCCGTCATCGGCGCCGCCGCGGCCATACAGCTTGCCGTCCTTCAAGACAGGCGTCCACGGGCCCAGTCCATCAGCCCATCCCACCATCTCGGGCTGCTTGTCGAGATGGCCATACATCATGATCGTGCCGGGCGCGGTGCCGGGGACGTCAATGAAAATAAGCGGCGTACGCCCTTCCAGCCGCACCACCTCCAGCGTCGCGCCGGGAAGCTGCGCCAGCTTGCCCCGCGCCCAGGCGGACAACATCTCCACAACCTGGTCCATGTAACCGTGGCTTTCCCAGTCGGGATCGAAGGCCGGGCTCTTGTTGGGGATGCGGATGTAATCGGACAGCTTCGGGATGATCTCGCCATCCCAGATGCCGTCCATGAAGGCCGTGACTTTCGGAAAATCCATTACTGGTGTCCCGAGCCCGAATCAAAATCTGGCGAACTTCGGAACCGCGGCATTAGCGGTTGATATCGTAAGCGGCGATCACCGCGGCATTGTAGATTTCGCTCATGCGCGCGCCCAGCGGTGCGATCTGCACGGACTTCTCCAGCCCCACCAGCATCGGGCCCATCACGCTGGCATGGCCCATCTGCTGCAGCAGCTTGGTGGAGATCGAGGCCGAATGTACCGCCGGCATGATCAGCACATTCGCGGTGTCGGTGATGCGGGCGAAGGGGTAAAGCGCCAGCTTTTCCTTGTCGAGGGCCGCGTCCACCGCCATCTCGCCATCATACTCGAAATCGACGCCGCGATTTTCCAGGATCTGCACCGCCTCGATGATGCGCTCGCTGCGTTCGCTGCGCGGAAATCCGAAGGTGGACGAGGCCAGCAGCGCCACGCGCGGCGTCAGCCCGAAGCGCCGGGCGGTGGCGGCGGCCTGGATGGCGATGTCGGCCAACTGCTCGGCGGTGGGCATCTCGGTCACCGAGGTATCGGCGATCAGCACCACCCGGCCCCTGGCGAAGATCACCTGCATGCCCATCGGCCGCTGGCCCGGCGGCGGGTCCAGGACCTGGCGCACATCGGCCAGCGCCTGGGCATAGTTGCGGGTCGTGCCCGTTACCATCGCGTCGGCGTCGCCCGCCTTGAGCATCGAGGCGGCATAGATGTTGCGGTCGTTGGTCACCATGCGCACGGCGTCGCGGTAGAGGCCGCCGCGCCGCTGGATGCGCTTGTACAGCGTGTCGATATAAGGCTTGGCCTCTTCCGCCGAGAACGGCACGCAGATCTGCAAAAGGTCTTCGGCCAGTCCCGCCTTGCGAAGGCCCGCCTTGATCACCTCGGGCCGGCCCACCAGCAACGCCTTTCCCAGGCCGCCATTCTGGAAAGCGGCGGCGGCGCGGATCACGCAGTCTTCCTCGCCCTCGGCGAACACCACGCGGCGCGGCTTGGCGCGCACCGCGCCGGTGACCATCTGGAACAGGCCCGCCGACGGGTCCAGCCGCGCCGAAAGCTGGTACTCATAGGCTTCCATGTCGGTGATCTGCTTGCGCGCGACGCCGGTGGCCATCGCCGCCTTCGCCACCGCGGCCGACACTTTCGAGATCAGGCGCGGATCGAAGGGCGAGGGAATGATGTAGTCGGGACCATAGACCGGGCGGGCGCCGCGATAGGCGGCCGCGACCTCGTCGGGCACATCCTCGCGCGCCAGGGCGGCGATCGCCTCGGCGCAGGCGATCTTCATCTCCTCGTTGATCTGGGTGGCGCGCACATCCAGCGCGCCGCGGAAGATGTAGGGAAAGCCCAGCACATTGTTGACCTGGTTGGGATAGTCGCTGCGACCCGTCGCCACGATGCAGTCGGCGCGCACCGCCTTGGCGTCCTCCGGCGTGATCTCGGGATCGGGATTGGCCATGGCGAAGATGATCGGCGCCCTGGCCATGGTCCGCACCATGTCGGCGGTCAGCGCCCCCTTGGCCGACAGTCCCAGGAATACATCGCAGCCCACCATCGCATCGGCCAGGGTGCGCGCCTTGGTTTCGACCGCGTGGGCGCTCTTCCACTGGTTCATGCCTTCGGTGCGGCCGCGCCAGACCACGCCCTTGGTGTCGCACAGAATGACATTGTCGGATTTCACGCCCATCGACTTCAGGAGTTCGATACAGGCGATGCCGGCGGCGCCCGCGCCATTGCACACCACTTTCAGGTCTTCCAGCCTGCGCCCGGTCAGGTGCGCGGCGTTGATCACGCCCGCCGCGCTGATGATGGCGGTGCCGTGCTGGTCGTCGTGAAAGACCGGGATGTCCATCAGCTCGCGCAGTTTCTGCTCGATGATGAAGCAGTCGGGGGCCTTGATGTCCTCCAGGTTGATGCCGCCGAAACTTGGGCCCAGGTAACGCACCGCGTTGATGAAGGCGTCGACATCCTTGGTGTCCACTTCCAGGTCGATGGAGTTGACGTCGGCGAAGCGCTTGAACAGCACCGCCTTGCCTTCCATCACCGGCTTGGACGCCAGGGGTCCCAGATCGCCCAATCCCAGGATGGCAGTGCCGTTCGAGATGACGGCCACCAGGTTGCCGCGGGTGGTATAGTCGAATGCCAGATCCGGATTTTCCGCAATGCGCAATACCGGCACCGCCACACCGGGCGAATAGGCCAGCGACAGGTCGCGCTGGGTCGCCATGGGTTTGGTGGGGACGATCTCCAGCTTGCCGGGTTTGCGGCCGGCGTGGAAAGCCAGGGCTTCGTCTTCGGTGAAGGACGGACGGGACATGCGTTATTTGCCTGCAGGGTGATTTGTTGATTGGGAATTTTCCACAGAATAACCACGCGCGCGGCCAAAGCACACCGCTTCGATGAAGCAGGACGCCGCAGGTCTGCTATGTTCACCGCATGAGCGAAATGGCCGGTATACAGTCTGCAGGCGGTGACGCCCCATTCGGCGAAGCAACCCCAATGATGGCGCAGTATCTGTCCATCAAGGCCGAACATGCCGACTATCTGCTGTTCTACCGCATGGGCGACTTCTACGAGCTTTTCTTCGCGGACGCAGCAAAGGCGGCCGAGGCGCTGGACATCGCCCTGACCAAACGCGGCAAGCATGCGGGCGAGGACATTCCCATGTGCGGCGTGCCGGTCCATGCCGCCGAATCCTATCTGGAGAAGCTGATCCGCAAGGGCTACCGCGTCGCGGTGTGCGAGCAGACCGAAGATCCGGCCGAAGCCAGGAAGCGCGGCTCCAAATCGGTGGTGCGGCGCGAGGTCGTGCGCCTGGTCACGCCCGGCACCCTGACCGAGGACGCGCTGCTGGAGCCGCGCAGCGCCAACCTGCTGGCGGCACTGGGACGTTCGGGTGCCGACTTCGCCATCGCCTCCGCCGACATGTCGACGGGCGAATTTTCCGTCGCCGCCGTTTCACGCGAGGAGATCGGCACCGAACTGGCGCGCCTCACGCCACGCGAATTGCTGTTGCCGGATTCGTTGTTGGCGCAGGAAGATCTGGCCGCGCTGTTCAAGTCCCTGGGCACCGCCCTGTCGCCGCTGCCGGTGGCGCGCTTCGATTCCGCGGCGGGCGAGCGGGCGCTGAAGACCCATTACAACATGCTGTCGCTGGACGGGCTGGGCGGGTTCAGCCGCGCCGAACTGTCGGCGGCGGGGGCGCTGATCGCCTACCTCGACCTGACGCAGAAGGGCCGCAAGGTCGCGCTTGGGCGGGTGCGGCGCGAAGCCCCCGCGCATTTCATGGGCATCGATGCGGCCACCCGGCGCAACCTGGAACTGACAAGCACGCTGTCGGGCCAGCGCGGCGGCTCGCTTTTGGCGCAGATCGACCGCACCGTGACGGCCTGCGGCGCGCGCACCCTGGCCCAGCGTCTCGCCGCTCCCCTGACCGATGTGAGACAGATCGCCGCGCGCCATGACGCGGTGGAATGTTTCGCCGCCGATTCCGAACTGCGCCGCCGTGCGCGCGAGGCGCTGCGCGCCGCGCCCGACATCGGCCGCGCGCTGGGGCGCCTGTCGGTGGCGCGGGGCGGCCCGCGCGACCTGGCGAACCTGCGCGATGGGGTGAAGGCGGCGCGCTCGCTGCGCGATCACCTGAACGGCGAAGCCCTGAAGGGCGAGGCGCGCGCAGCGATCGACACCCTGACCCAGAACATCGCCGCCGTCTCGCGCCTGTCGGACCGGCTGGAATTTCTGCTGGTGGAAGAGCCGCCCTATCTGGCGCGCGATGGCGGCTTCATCAGGGCGGGCGCGCATGCGCCGCTGGACGAGCTGCGTGCCCTGCGCGATGAATCGCGGCGGGTGATTGCGGGGCTGGAAAGCCGCTATCGCACCGCCAGCGGCGTGGCGCAGCTCAAGATCAAGCACAATGGCGTGCTGGGCTATTTCATCGAGGTGACCCAGCAGCACGCCGACAAACTCATGACGGACAGGGAGTTGTTCCGCCATCGCCAGACCATGGCGGGCGCGGTGCGCTTTTCCACCGACGAGCTGGCAAGTCTGGCCTCGCGCATCAGCGAAGCCGCCGAACAGGCGCTGGCGCTGGAATCCAGCCTGTTCGACCAAATGGCGATGCTGGCGCTGGAGCATGGCGAACAGCTCGGCGCCATAGCCGAGGCGCTGGGTGTGCTGGATGTCGATGCATCGCTGGGCGAGCTGGCAGTGGCCGCACGCTATGTGCGCCCGAAAATCGATACCGGCCTGTCCTTCAGGATCGAGCGCGGCCGCCATCCGGTGGTGGAAGCGGCGCTGCAATCGGCCAATGCCGGGCCGTTCGTGCCCAACGATTGCGACCTGTCACCGAACGCAAGGGGACGGCTGTGGCTGGTCACCGGTCCCAACATGGCGGGCAAGTCCACCTTCCTGCGCCAGAACGCGCTGATCGCGATCCTGGCGCAGATGGGCAGCTTCGTGCCCGCCGAGAGCGCCCACATCGGCATCGTCGATCGGCTCTTTTCCCGCGTCGGCGCCGGCGACGACCTGGCAGCGGGGCGTTCGACCTTCATGGTCGAGATGGTGGAGACGGCGGCCATTCTCAATCAGGCCACGCCGCGCAGCCTTGTGATCCTGGACGAGATCGGGCGCGGCACTGCGACCTATGACGGCCTGGCCATCGCCTGGGCCGCGGCCGAGCACCTGCACGAAACCAACAAGAGCCGCGCGCTGTTCGCCACGCATTATCACGAAATGGTGGCGCTGGCCGAGCGGCTGAAGTCCATGGCGGCCTATACGATGAAGGTGCGCGAATGGAATGACAGTATCGTCTTTTTACACGAGGTGGTGCCCGGCACCGCCGACCGTTCCTATGGCATCCATGTCGCCAAGCTGGCGGGCCTGCCCGATGCGGTGGTGAACCGGGCGGAAGAAGTGCTGCGCGCGCTGGAAGAGGGGCGCGAGGGCCACAAGCCGCTGGCGCGGATCGACGACCTGCCGCTGTTCGGCGCCAGTGCGCCGGTCCCGAAAACCAGCCAGGTCGAGGAGGCGCTCAAGGCCGTCGAGCCCGATGCGCTCTCACCCAAGGAGGCGCTGGAAATTCTGTACGATCTGAAAAAGAAACTACCCTCCCCTTGAGGGCGCGCGCGCAGCGCGATCCCCTGAGGGGGAGGTGAAAAGCTCGCGGCAATCGGCTAGCGTGCCGCCCGATGAGCAACCCCGGCGCTTCCGCTTCCCCGCGTCCTCCCCGCAAGTTCCTGGTCGTCATAGACAAGACGTCCGAATGTATGGTGGCGCTGCGCTTCGCCGTCCGCCGTGCCCAGCACACCGGCGGGCGCGTCACCCTGATGTGCGTGGCCACCCCGCCCGACTTCCAGCAATGGCGTGGGGTGGAGGAGATCATGCGCGACGAGGCCCATGCCGAGGCCGAAGCCATGCTGTTCGATGCCGCAAAGCTGGCCAACGACCTTGCCGGCATCATTCCGGAATTCGTCATTCCTTACGGTCATGTCACCGAATGCCTGACCCAGCTGCTGAAGGAGGACAAGGACATCTCCATCCTGGTGCTGGCCTCCGGCTCGTCCAAGGAAGGCCCCGGCCCGCTGGTCACCCTGTTCGGCAGCACGGTCCAGACCATTCCCGTCACCATTGTGCCGGGCAATTTCACTGACGAGCAGATAGACGCCCTGGCCTAGGCGGGCCTTCTGCCCGCAGGCGGCGTTTTTCCGCGCTCCCCGCTTCTGCCCTGCGGCCAAAATGCCCGGCCCGGGTGCTTGTTTTGCCGTGCCCATGGGCGGATATAAATGCCCATGGGAAAGGCACTCGTCGCCGTCGCTGTCGGCATCGTTTTCGTGGTTCTCTGCATGGGCCTCTATACGCTCTGGAAGGGCGGAACGGCCTCGGCCACCTGGTCCAACCGGCTGATGCGCATCCGCGTTCTGGCCCAGTTCATCGCCATTATCATCATCATGGCGGTCCTCTGGTTCAGCCAGAACCACTGAGCAGCACCATTTGAAGATTCGTCCCCCGCACTTTATGTAAGCGGCCCCATCAGGGCCTCGCCGCCGGCGGGGAGGGGTACCCCCCCTGAAATGATGGGTTCAATTGGGCAGGTGTCCCAATAAATACAAAGAGTTAGATCATGGCCAAGACGCTGTACGACAAGATCTGGGATGCCCATCTGGTGGCCGCGCCGCCCGGCGAGACCCCTATCCTCTACATCGACCGCCACCTGGTCCATGAAGTGACCAGCCCCCAGGCCTTCGAGGGCTTGCGTAACACCGGCCGCAAGGTCCGCCGCCCGGAACTGACCCTGGCGGTAGCCGATCACAATGTCCCCACCAAGGACCGGGACAAAGGCATCACCGAGCCGGAAAGCCGCGCCCAGGTCGAAGCCCTGATCAAGAACACCAGTGAGTTCGGCGTCGAATATTTCGCCATGAACGATCCGCGCGCAGGGATCGTGCACATCATCGGGCCGGAGCAGGGCTGGACCCTGCCGGGCACCACCGTGGTGTGCGGCGACAGCCACACCTCGACCCACGGCGCCTTTGGCGCGCTGGCCTTCGGCATCGGCACCTCGGAGGTCGAGCATGTGCTGGCCACCCAGACTCTGCGCGCCACGCGGTCGAAGAACATGCGCGTCAACGTCAATGGCAAGCTGCCCGAAGGCGTGACCGCCAAGGACATCGCACTGGCCGTGATCGCCAAGATCGGCACCGCCGGCGGCACCGGTTATGTCATCGAATATGCCGGCGACGCCATTCGCGGCCTTTCCATGGAAGGGCGCATGACCCTGTGCAACCTGACCATCGAAGGCGGCGCCCGCGCCGGCCTGATCGCGGTGGACGACACCACGCTGAATTATGTGAAGGGCCGCCCGCGCGCGCCAAAAGGCGCTGCCTGGGAAGCCGCCGAAACCTATTGGCGCACCCTGCATTCCGACCCCGACGCGAAGTTCGACGCCGAAGTGACGCTGGACGCGCGCGACATCGTGCCGATGGTGACCTGGGGCACTTCGCCCGAACAGGGCCTGCCGATCACCGCCAAGGTGCCCGACCCGGCGAAGATCGCCGACGAGCACAAGCGCATGGCCGCCGAACGCGCGCTGGACTATATGGGCCTGACCGCCAACATGAAGCTGACCGACATCAAGGTCGATCATGTCTTCATCGGGTCGTGCACCAATGGCCGCATCGAGGATCTGCGCGCGGCAGCCGAGGTCGCCAAGGGCCGCAAGGTCGCGCCGGGCGTCAATGCCATCGTGGTGCCGGGCTCCGGCCTGGTGAAGGAACAGGCCGAGGAAGAAGGCCTGGACAAGGTGTTCGTGGAAGCCGGCTTTGAGTGGCGCGACCCGGGCTGCTCGATGTGCCTGGCGATGAACGCCGACAAGCTGAAAGAAGGCGAACGCTGCGCCTCGACCTCCAACCGCAATTTCGAAGGCCGCCAGGGCCGCGGCGGGCGCACGCATCTGGTCTCGCCGGCAATGGCCGCCGCCGCCGCCGTCACCGGACATCTGACGGACGTGCGGACGCTTTAACTCTTCGTTGAGCTACGAAAGTCGCGCTAAAGGTCTAGGGGATGTTCTCTAACAAAGAGAACCTCGTAAGCGTTGCGCATGGCAGTAATTGGTACTCCGCAGAAGTCGTCACCTTGGAGTTGGGTAACGGCACCATCGTGGCTCCTATACTCCCTCGCCAAGAATCGACCCTGCTTGCGCGTGAATTCTGTCGTGCCAACTAGCATTAAGTCGCCACCGCGATTCCACGAAACACTAATAAACCGTCTCGGCGGATTTAGATACCAACCTCCGTCAGTATCAACACGAACGGTAAGCGAGTGTATCATTGAGAACTCACCGCCCACATGAATAACGTGAGCAACGAATTCGTTGGTTCTCGCCAGCGACTTATAAGACTCGTTCAGTTCGCGTCGCTGCTTCCACCAGCGAAGTAACTCAGTCCGCGTCTGATAAATATCGAATACCGTGAAAATAAATCCCAAGAACGTAAGAGCTGCGATCAAACCGCCCCACAATTTCAACGCAAGCTCTAGCATTGGTGCCCCCTTAACTGGTCCACGTAAAATGGGCCTAATATTTTGCGCTAAAAAAAGCTGACGGGATCGACATCGACGGCGACGCGGACGGCGGACGGCACCTTGACCAGCGCCAGCCAGGCTTTCAGATAAGCCTGCACATCCACCGACTTTGCTGCCTGCACCAGCAGCCGCTCGCGGGTCTGGCCGCGCAAGAGGGCATAGAAAGCGGGCGTCGGGCCCCAAACTTTCACGTCCACCGCGTTCGGTGCCATCTTTCCCAGTGTCCGCGCCACGTCGCGGACCTGTTCGCCGTCGACGCCCGACACCACGATGGCCACCAGCCGCCCGAAAGGCGGCGCGGCAGCCGCCTCGCGAAACATGCGCTCCTGTTCATAGAACCCGTCGCGGTCGCCGCATGCCAGCGCCTGCATCACCGCGTCTTCGGGATTGCGGGTCTGCAACAAGACAAGCCCCGGCTTCTCGGCGCGTCCGGCGCGGCCCGCCACCTGGTGCAGCAGCTGGAAGGTGCGCTCGCGCGCGCGCACATCGCCATCGCTGCCGCCAAGGTCCGCATCCACCACCCCCACCAGCGTCAGTTGCGGGAAATGATGGCCCTTGGCCACGATCTGGGTGCCGATCAGCACGTCGATCTCGCGCTTCATCATGGCGCGGATGGCGGCCTGGGTCTCGGCGGGCCCGTGCAGCGTGTCGGACGAGGCGATGGCATAACGCGCGCCCGGAAAGAACTGCGCGAACTCCTCGGCCACCCGCTCCACGCCCGGACCGCAGGCAATCAGCGTGCTGCTCTCATGACATTCGGGACAATCCGACGGCGTGGGAATTTCGTAACCACATTGATGACAGGCCAGGCGGCGGCGGTATTTGTGCTCCACCAGCCAGGACGAGCAATGCGGGCAGGTGAATTTATGTCCGCACGCTTCGCACAGGGTCAAAGGGGCATAGCCGCGCCGGTTCAGGAACAGCATCGCCTGTTCGCCGGCGGCCAGCGTCTTTTCCAGTGCCGCGCGCAGGGGTGGCGACAGCCACTGGCCGCACACCTCGGCGTCGGGACCATCGCGTTCGTTCCGCATGTCGATCAGCTTCACCTGCGGAAGCTCGGCGATGCCGTGCCGCCCGCGCAGCACCAGATGGCGATAGCGCCCTCCTGTGGCGTTGACGAAACTTTCCAGCGACGGCGTGGCCGATGCCAGCACTACCGGGCAGCCCTCGATCCGAGCGCGCACCACCGCCATGTCGCGGGCATGATAGATGGCGCCGTCCTGCTGCTTGAAAGCCTGTTCGTGTTCCTCGTCCACCACGATCAGGCCCAGCTCGGGGAAGGGCAGGAACAGGGAAGACCGCGCGCCCACCACCACCCGCGCCTCTCCCTTCATCACCGCGCGCCAGGTGCGCCGCCGTTCCTTCTGCGACAGGTCGCTGTGCCATTCGGCGGGGCGCACACCGAAGCGCGCCGCGAAGCGTTCGAGAAACTGCACCGTCAGCGCGATCTCGGGCAACAGGATCAGTGCCTGTTTTCCGGCCTTCAGCGCCGCGGCCACAGCCTCGAAATAGACTTCCGTCTTGCCCGATCCGGTCACCCCATCCAGCAAATGCGCTGCAAAGCCGCCTGCGGCAGCTGCGCGCAGGATATTTGCCGCCTGCTCCTGATCTGTGTTCAGGGCGGGCGCGGCGAAATCGGGATCGGGAACGGGGAAGGGGGCGAATTCCGGCAGCTCGGTCGCCACCAGCGCCCCCTGCTGGATCAGCCCGCGCACCACCGCGCTCGACACATTGGCCTCCTCTGCCAGGCCGGGCACGCTGCGGGCCAGTCCGTCGGCGGCCACATCCAGTACCCGCTTTCGCGCCTCCGACAGGCGGTTTGGCACCACCTCGCCTCTCACATAGGCGATACGCCTGGCTTCGGGTTCGAAGGCGCTTCGGCTCCTCAACGCCATGGCCAGGATCGCGCCGGGGGGATTGAGAGTGTAGTCGGCCACCCAATCGATGAAGTCGCAGAGTTTTTCCGGCAGGACCGGCGCCCCTTCCAGCGGCCCTCCTTCAAGAGGTGTTGCGGTCTTCAGGCGGTTGTCGCCCACCGCCCCCTCGGCCGCGCTCCACACCACCCCCAGAACCTCACGATTGCCCAGCGGGGCGGCAACCACCAGCCCCCGGACCGCGTTGCAATTCGAGGGAAGCTTGTAGTCATAGGCCCCCCCCAGCGGCAGCGGCAGGAGGATGCCCATCACCCGCCGTGGGGGCAGGCTGACCGGCTCGGGCAGGCTCGCCGGACGGGGTCTCAGCCTTGTCATTGTGTATGGAGCCTCATGGGGTAGACTTCGGCCTGCTCCTTTCCCCAAGTCAATCTCGGGCCCATCCTCAATCAGAAGCGCAACGGAACTGCCATGAAAATCTTCCTCGACACCGCCGATGTGGCGGAAATCCGCGAATACGCCGCCAGCGGTCTGGTGGACGGCGTCACCACCAACCCCTCCCTGGCCGCCAAGACCGGCAAGGACTATGTCGAATCACTCAAGGAAATCTGCGCCATCGTGCCTGGCGCGGTCAGCGCCGAGGTGCTGGCCACCGACTATGAAGGGATGCTCAAGGAAGCGGCGGTCTTCACCCGGATCGCCAAGAACATCGCGGTCAAGGTGCCGCTGACCTGGGATGGGCTTAAGGCCTGCGCCAAGCTTTCGGGCGAGGGCACCATGGTCAATGTCACGCTCTGCTTCTCGCCGGTCCAGGCGATGATGGCGGCCAAGGCGGGCGCCAGCTTCATATCGCCGTTCATCGGGCGGGTCGACGATATCGGCGAGGACGGCCTGGGCCTTATCCGCGACATCCGCGCCATCTATGACAATTACAACTTCAAGACCGAGATCCTGGCAGCTTCGGTGCGCCATGTAATGCATGTGCGCGAAGCCGCGCTGCTTGGCGCCGATGTCGCGACCATCCCTTCCAGCGTGTTCAAGGCCCTGCTCAACCATCCGCTGACTGACAAGGGCCTGGCCGCCTTCATCGCCGACGCCAAGAAGGCGAACGTGACCATCAAGGGTTAGATGTCCGAGGGGGTGGACGCGCTGCGCAGGCGCTGGCTCGACAGCCTGGCGCATGAACGCCGCGCCTCGCCGCACACGCTGCGCGCCTATGGCGATGACGTGGCGCGCTTCCTGGGCTTCACGACGCAACATGTCGGCGGCGCCGTCAGCGAAAGGACGCTGGCGAAACTGACGCCCGCCGACATCCGTGCCTTCATCACCCATCGCCGCGCCGAAGGCCTGGGGCCGGGCGGTGTGCAGCGGGCGCTGGCCGCGGTCCGCAGTTTCTACAAATTCCTCGCGCGCGAGGGCGTGCTGGAAAACGCCGCGCCGAAGTCGGTTCGAACGCCGCGCATCCGCCGGCCGCTGCCGCGGCCGCTGTCGCTGGAGGATGCAGCGCGCACGATCGCCGATGCGGGTGAGAATGACATCGACTGGCTGGGCGGGCGCGACACCGCGCTCTTGACCCTGCTCTACGGCGCGGGTCTTCGTATTTCCGAAGCGTTGGCGCTCAAGCGCGGCGACGTGCCCTTGGGCAGCACGCTCAGCGTGATCGGCAAGGGCCGCAAGGAGCGCGCCGTGCCGGTGCTGCCGGTGGTGGCCGAGGCGCTGGCTGCCTATGCCGCGAAAATCCCCTTCACCGGCGCGTCGTCATCGCCGCTGTTCCTGTCGCGGCGCGGCGGCCCGATGAGCCCGCGCGAGGCACAGGCCCTGATGCAGAAACTGCGCGGACGGCTGGGCCTGCCCGAGCGGGCAACGCCCCATGCGCTGCGCCATTCCTTTGCCACCCATGTGCTGCAGGGCGGCGCGGACCTTCGCAGCGTGCAGGAGCTTTTGGGGCACAGTTCGCTCTCCACCACACAGATCTATACCGCCATCGACACCCGCCAGTTGCTTGAGACCTACAGCAAGGCCCATCCGCGCGGCGGTTCGGCACGCGGGCGGACCTGACCGCGGCCGTTGCGAACTTTGCCGCGCCATACTAGCGTCGCCGCAAAACAAGCCACTGAGCGGGGAATGATGATCAGGATGCCTATGCTGGCCGCGATTGCGGCCGTCGCGGTAATGCCCTCCGTCGCGGCCGGACAGGCCAATGCCGCTGAACCCGATGGCCTGGTGCTGCCGCCGGGCTTTCATGCCGAAGTCGTGGCCGATGGTCTGGGCCCCATTCGCCACATGGCCCTGCGTGGAAACGACATCTATGTCTCCACCCGCCATGGCCGCGATCAGCCCTCGGTCGGTATTGTCGCCATTCGCCTGGGCCCCGACCACAAGCCGCTGCAGACTGCCCACTTCAGCAAGGTCGACCAGGGCACGGGCATCCGCATCCATGACGGCGCGCTCTATGCCGCGTCAGGCACGGGTATTTGGCGCTTCAGGCTGGACGACATGCTGGTGCCCACGGGTGAACCGGAAGAGATCGTGACCGGCCTGACCGCCACCAACCATCCCATCGCTTTCGACGGCAAGGGCAACCTCTATGTCGGCATCGATGGCGGCGGCGGCGCCAGCAACTGCCCCGATCCCAATACGCCCAAGGGGGAAAAGCCCAGGGGCCTGGATCCCTGTCCCCTGCTGGAAACGCGCGGCGGCGTCTGGCGCTTTGACGCGGCCAGGACCGATCAGAAGCTGACCGACGGCACCCGTTTCGCGACGGGCTATCGCAACATGAGCGCGATGGACTGGAAGACCGGCGATACCCTTTATGGCGCCTGGCACGGGCGCGACGCGACCCACAAGACCTGGCCCGACCTTCTGACCCAGGCCGATGATGACCACATCGCCGACGAGATGCACCGCATTGTCCAAGGCACCGACATGGGTTGGCCCTATACCTATTGGGATGGCGCGCGCCACGAGCGGCTGGTAGCGCCGGACTATGGCGGTGACGGCAAGAAGCTGGCGCTTCGGGGCAAGTATGCGACGCCGGTGGCGGCCTTCCAGCCGATGCGGCCGGCGGTTCTCGATCTTGCCTTCTATGACGGCACGCGCTTTCCGCCGAAGTACCGGCACGGTGCGTTCCTGGCCATGCATGGCGGCGGGGCCGATGGTACCGTCCTGCCGGAAGGCCATGCCGGCTATTCGGTGGCATTCGTGCCTTTTGCCGGGAACAAGGCAGGCAAGCCGGTGGACTTCATCACCGGCTTTGCGGGGGCCAGCCCGGCCGATCGGAACGTAAAGGCCGCCGCCTATCGTCCGGTGGGCGTGGCGGTCGGGCCGGAGGGCGACCTTTATGTCGCGGACTCGAACAAGGGCCGGATCTGGCGGATTTCCTATGGAGAAACCGCCCATTAGGCGGCTCGCCGCCGGTTTTGACGGTTGCAGGATGGGGGCGGGGCCAGTAGTTTCCCGGCTCTTCGACGAGTGCCGCCTTAGCTCAGCCGGTAGAGCACATCATTCGTAATGATGGGGTCGCGTGTTCGAGTCACGCAGGCGGCACCAGTTTTTCAAGGACTTAGCCAGCCCTGCCCTCCAAGCCCATTCGCCGTGGAAGCAAGATGGAAGCAACCGAGAAAGTTGCTTCCATCCACAGCTCGTCGCTGTCTTATGCTGGATGGGGTCTGGCAGAAGCGCCCGATAGACCTTGAACGATCGATCCGGACAGCGCCAGGATCGCCTCCCCTGTGTTCCGGAAGGTGCGTTCGGCCAGATAACACCCTCTCTACGCTATGTTAGTTATGGGTCGTTTTAGCCCACATCTTCAACCAATGTGAGGCGGCCACTGCCTACCCAGTCTAGGGTGAAGTGTGGAAGTCGCGGCTTCGACCGGGGCGATGGGGCTCCGGTCTGTCGTCGCCCCACTGGCTGCATACCGATCAGCAGGGTCGGTCATCGCCGCAACCGACAGCGGAGCCGCGGCCACGCCCTATGCCTACAGCGCGACCGGCGAGCCGAAGGGCGGCTGGTCATCCTCCGCGCCCGCCTTCCGTTACACCGGCCAGGTCGCCATCGCATCGGCGTCGCTCTACTTCTACAAGGCGCGCATGTACGATCCGGCGCTTGGGCGCTTCCTGCAGACCGATCCGGTCGGCTATCAGGCGGGGATGAACCTGTGTGCCTATGTTCAAAACAACTTTCCGAATGCCGCTGATTCTTCCGGTTTATTATGTAACCAAGCAGACCAAACCGGTTGCGGCGGGAACCCATATGGCTTGGCCGGTGGTAGACCGGGCCGTCGCGCGCGCCTACGGCTGGCAGCCCGACATAAGTGACGACGAGGCGTTACAGAGATTGCTAGACTTGAACTTGAAAAGCAGTGCGTCTCCACTGGATTGATGTGAATAGCGATAATCTTGAGTGTTGGGTCCGTGATTGGTGCGGTCGCTTGAAAGGAGAGCTTGATGAATCCAATCAGTTTTGAAGGCGCTTGGGCAGATCTTCGCAATCGCCTACATTCAGGGGCTGAGATTACTGGATGGAGTCGCAACAAGGAAGATAATGCGCTGCTCACACTGGAGGGATGCGTCGATTTCAACGGCTCATCGATAATCTCTGCTCAAGGCATAGAGAAACAACCGAACTACATAACGGAGCACGTGGGAGAGGCTATTGGTCTTTCCGTGGTCAATAGAATACATGATTTAACAGAAGCAGATTGGACTCCAATTCCTCAGGAAAGTGGTCCAAATGCACACAAAACGCTCGATTATGAATTTGACCTTGCGAGTGATGGAAATGTCCTAGTTCAAGTTGAGAACAAGGGCAGCGCTGTCAAAGACAATCGACAAAAGACACAGTCAATTTCGCAGCATAAGAGTGCGATAGGATCGAAGAAGGCAGATCAGCGTGCCATTGGCGGGGCGGGGGTGGCTGTCATTCGTTATGGAACGATCACGGTATTAGATAAGCGTCATGACGGGCACATAAAATGCTGGCTAACGGATCCCGATGGACCATACGAAGAAATATCACCACTCAATCTCAAACTACTTAGACGCTTATACTTCCTGGCCCGTTGGATTTCCCTTGTTGCAACAAGATCTCAGC
>JBEHXB010000019.1:0-16128 GCA_048498895.1 Pseudomonadota bacterium | reverse complement strand
ATTCTGGAAAAGACCGATGTCCGGTTCCAGGATTGCCGTCACCTGGTGCGTATCATCAACAAGATCGTGTCGGCTGTCGGGCGCCGCATCGACGAGTCCCAGCCGCTGGTTGATGCCCGCCTGGCCGATGGCAGCCGCATCAATGCCGTGATACCGCCGCTGGCGGTGGACGGACCGCTGGTTTCGATCCGCAAGTTCGCTCGCGTGCCGATTCATCTGGCGCGGCTGGTCGAATTGGGCAGCCTGAGCGAGGAGATGGCGCGGCTGCTGCAGGCGGTCATTCGCTGCCGTCGCAATGTGCTGATTTCTGGCGGCACCGGTTCGGGCAAGACCACGCTTCTCAATGCGTTGTCCGCGTACATCGAACATCGCGAGCGCATCGTCACCATCGAGGATTCCGCCGAGCTCCAGCTTCAGCAGCCGCATGTATGCCGGCTGGAGACCAGGCCACCAAACATCGAGGGAAAGGGCGAGTTTTCCCAGCGCGACCTGGTGCGCAATGCGCTGCGCATGCGGCCCGACCGGATCATCGTCGGCGAAGTGCGCGCCGGCGAGGCGTTCGACATGCTCCAGGCCATGAACACCGGCCATGAAGGTTCGATGACCACGGTGCATGCCAACAGCCCGCGCGATGCCCTTTTGCGCATTGAGCAGATGATCGGCATGGCAGGGCTGGATATATCGCCGCGCTCGATCCGCCAGCAGATCGCCTCCGCGGTGCACGCCGTGATCCAGGTCGAACGCATGGAGGATGGCTGTCGCCGGCTGGTGTCGGTTTCCGAGATCGTGGGCATGGAGCAGGACGTGATTTCCATGCAGGAGATCGTCCGCTTTCGCCGCCGCGGCCTGTCACCTGAAGGCGCCATCATGGGTGATTTCGAGTTTACCGGCATCCGGCCCCAGATTCTGGAGCGGATCGCGGCGCGCGGCCTGGAGATGCCATCCCTTTCCTTTTCGCGGCGGAGCGTGTGATGGGCGCGGGCGTCTATTGGCTGCTCTTTCTCACTGTGACGCTGGGTGCGCTTGCCGCGGGCCAACTGCTGGTCGCGGCGCGCGAGCGTAAGGGGCATGTGATGCGGCGGCTCGCCCAGCAGGCCAGCGGCGCGGGACCGCAGCTGCGGGTGGAGTTGGTGCGAAAGCCTCTGCTGGGATTTGCCGGCCATGCCCTGCTGATATCAATGTATGAGCGGCTGGATCTTTTTTGCCGGCGCGCGGGCCTGGCCGTGACGCCGCGGCGCCTCCTGGGCGCGTTCGCAGTCCTTACGACCGGATTTTGGCTGGCCGCCTTGCTGCTTGCCGATGGCGAGGCGAACAATCTCGCTCTGCACGGTCTGGCGACGTTTCCCGTTGCCGCTGTGATGGCTGGCCTTTCCATCTGGGTCTGGCTATCGCGCCGGCGCGCGCGACGGCTGGCGGCATTGGAAGAACAGATGCCGCTGGCGCTGGACGTCATCATCCGGGCCCTGCGTGCCGGCCATCCCGTCGTCGCGGCGGTCCGGCTGGCAGCAGAGGAGATGGACGAGCCCATCGGCTCGGAATTCGGCTTGGTGGTCGATGAGACACTTTACGGGTTGGAGTTCCGCCAGGCGGTAACCAATTTCGCCCTTCGCACCGGATCCGCCGATGCCGATTTCTTTGCCGTCAGCATTTCGGTCCAATCGGAAACCGGCGGCAATCTTGCCGAGATCCTGTCCAATCTCGCGGGGGTGATCCGAAGCCGCGCCACGCTGGTCAAGCGGGTGCGCGCCTTGTCCAGCGAAGGCCAGGCATCGGCGCTGCTTCTCAGCGTTGTCCCAATATTCCTGATCGGCTTCATGCTGATGTTGCAGCCGACCTTCTACACTTCAAAATTCTCCGATCCGATCTTCTGGCCGGCGGTCGCGGGCGTTGGCGTCGCCTATCTCATAGGCTGGGTGATGATTCATCGCATTACCCACTTTAAGTATTAGAGCAAGCCATGATCCCGTTCCTGCCACTGTTGATCGAGTTGATCCTGTTCGGGATCATCGTGGCGCTGGTATTCGCAGTGGACGGCGAGGTGTCGCGTTTTCTCAATCAGCGCCGGCGGCTGGGCCCGGGAGCGGGGCGTGTCTCCACCGCGCTGCCTCCGCTGACAAAACGTGTCGCCGATACGCCTTTCTTCCGGTGGGTGCGGACATCCACGTCGATCCGTGACGGCGAGGAATTTCAGACCCTGACCCTCAATTTGGCCCGGGCGGGAATCGATCACCCCGCGGGGCCGGTCTGGTTTGTCGTTTCGCGCTTCCTGCTGGCCGTTCTTTTGCCGCTGATCTTTCTGCTGGTGCAGCGCGCCATGGGGCAAACGGCAAGCGGATTCGGCTTGGTGCTGTGGACACTGCTGTCGTGCGCCGCCGGCCTCATGCTTCCGGGAATTTACATCAAGCGGCGTGTTGCCGCCCGTCAGGCAGAGCTGGAGCGCGAGTTTCCCGATGCCCTGGACCTGATGGTGGTCTGCATCGAAGCGGGGCTGGGGCTGGACGCAGCCTTTGTCCGGATCGGCCAGGCGATGGGGCGATCACACCCGGCAATTGCGGCCGAGCTGACGCGCCTGTCGGAAGAACTGGCGGCCGGCAAGGGCCGTTCCGAAGCCATGCGCGCGATGGCGATGCGCGCAGGCGTCAGCAGCATCCGGTCTTTCGTGGCGCTGATCATCCAGAGCGAAATGCTGGGCGCGAGCGTCGCTCTGACATTCCGTACCTATGCCGCTGAAATGCGTCAGGCCCGCTATCTGGCGGCGGAAAGGCGCGCCATGCGAATTCCTGTGCTGATGACCCTGCCTCTCGTCACCTGCATCCTGCCGGTGATCGTCGCCGCCCTGTTGCTGCCTGTGATCATAGATGTGGTGCGTCATCTGATGCCGGCGCTGTCCGGCGTGCATGGTGTCGGATGATGCGCGTGTTTCTTCGACTGACGGCTCTGCCGTTGCTGCTCGGACTTATCGGCTGCGCCGGTTGGTCCAATTCGCTCCCGCCGGTGCAGACTCAGGGCGGAACTGAAACGGGCGGCGTCTATTACAAGGTCGCGGTGACGGCCATCATGCGCAGTGATTATGCGACGGCGCTCGATTATTTGCAGGCCGCTCGCGCCGAAGATCCGCAGGATGTGCGGGTGCTGAATGCCTTCGGCGTGATCTATGACAAACTGGGCCGCTTCGATCTCAGCAGGCGTTACTATGCCCAGGCCGTTGCCCGCGATCCCAAATCGAACTTGGTCGCGGCAAACATGGCCTATTCGCGCCTGCTGCAGGCGGCAGAGCGAGCCCGGATGCCGCTGTCCGACAGCACGACCAGGCGGGCCGATGCCGCTGTAGAGCGGCCACGGCCGCAGATTGAGCTCGAACACCCGGTTCCGGCCGCGCCCCTGCAGCCGCCGGCCGTTGCAATTTCCGACTCGCCCGAACCTGCAGAAGCCGTGGTGACAATTCCGGACGCGCCTTTGCCGGCGCTGCCTACGCCAGAAATCGCACACCCGGTACTGATTGCATCCGTCCAGCCTGCGATAACGACGGCGGCCGCCGATGCACCGGCTGACGGAAGTCAAGTTTGCCGTTCGTCGTCCGGGTCGACGGCCATTGGGCGGGTCGCACGCTTTCTGAGCCGGACCCTTGAGCTCGACGAACTCAGCCAAACCCTTGCGCTCGATGAACTGAGCCAAACGCTCCAACTTGACGAACTGGGCCGCACCCTTGCGCTCGACGACTCGCCTTCAGAGGGGCCGTCCTGTCCGCAAGGGGCTGCGCAATTGTGAGGAGATGACTGCGATGGGGCGATGGTCTGGGCTGAGAATGGGGGCGGCGGCCGTGACGATGGCGGTGGCTGCGACGCTCGTGGCGCAGCCCGCGCGCGCCGGCACACCCGAAGTCGGCATCGGCCCCCGGGCGGAAATCCAGCGGGCGCTGGACGATGGGCGTTATCTCGATGCCGGGCGGATGCTGGATGCGGCCATTCTTTCAGGAGCTGATGATCCGGAACTCACATTGATGACCGCAGAACTGGCCATGGCTCGCGGCGCCTATTCCGATGCGCTGGTCCGGTTCCGCCGGGTCGATGGAATCGCGGCGTTGCGGGCCCGTGCCCTTGAAGGCGAGGGACTGATCCTGTCGCTGCAGGGACAATCAGATGCGGCGATCGCCGCCCTCAATACCGCCGTTGCTTTGAATCCCGATTCCTGGCGGAGTTGGAACGGGCTTGGGGCTGAATATGACCGCCGCCGCGACTGGCAAAAGGCGGACATTGCCTATGCCAACGCTCTGTCGCATTCCGCTCGTTCGCCGCAGGTTCTTAACAATCGTGGTTTCTCCTATCTTTCGCGGGGAAGGCCGGACGAAGCGATCGCCGATTTCGTCGCCGCACTCGACGCGAAGCCGGACATGCAGGTGGCGCGGAACAATCTGCGCCTGGCTATCGCCATGAAAGGTGATTATCGCCGCGCCGTGGCGGGCATTTCGCGCGATCCCGCGGCCGATTTGAATAATGCCGGCTTTGCCGCGATGCTGCGCGGCGATTATGCCGACGCCAAGTCGTTGCTGGGTGAAGCAATCAAGGCCCGGCACGAATATTATGCCTTGGCCGCCGCCAATCTGCAGCTTGTGGATACGCTCGACAGCGGTTCGGCCCGGGAAAACAACCCGGCCAGTGGGCGGTGAGATCGCGCGGCCTGCCAGGGCGACGAGGAATCGCAACCGACGTATTGTGAGGTGGCGCTCGCCATTGCCGGCGTTGTGACGGCCGTGACGTCCGGGTGAACCGCGGCTCTGGCGCCGCATTCTTATCATTTCGTACAGATTAGCGGCGCCGGTTGGTGTCCAGTTCAGTCCCCCAAAGTCGGCTCACGGCCCCTGGGCCGGGGAGGTAGCGTGCTTTCGAGTCTCAAACAGTTCTATCGAGGCTGGCGCTGGCGGCTTACTACAATCAAGAATGCGATAGCCACATGGTCGGCGCAGACCCTGCAGGTGCGCAATCGGCTCGACCTGGAAATGCTGGAATGCCTGTCTCCGATCGATCGCTATATCGTCTACAGTGGGGTTCTGAGTAAGCGGGCATTGTTCGATCCGTCCTATGAAAGCTGGCGCCTGGCACGTCTCAACAAGATTCTGGAAATCTATGGCATCGATTTCTTCCGGGGCCGCAAGATCCTGGAACTGGGCTCGGGAAATGGCGACATCGGGGCATTTCTGGCCGATCTGGGCGCGGACGTGTTGTGCCTGGACGGAAGCATCCGGAATGTGAATTTCGCCCGCCTGAAGCATCGCAAATTGAGCGGCGTCCGTTTCGATAAATTCAATCCGGAAGAGGATTTTTCGCGCTTCGGTCGCTTCGACCTCATCGTGCATTTCGGGCTGCTCTACCGTCTGCGAAACGTCGACGAGCATCTGAGATGCTGTTTTTCGATGGCCGACGACGTCTGCATGGAGACGGTGGTTCTGGATTCGACCGATCCGCAGCGCATAATCTATTGCGGCGAGCCCGCTGTGGGGGACGCGCTGGATAGCGCCGGGAGCCGGCCGTCACCTTTCTATGTGGAACGGCTGGCGGGAGAGAATGGCTTTACCGTCCAGCGATACTTCAACTCCGATCTGAATTCCGCCGATTATTTTTATTATGATTGGAAACACCTGAACAACGAGCGCGGCGCCGGTAGCGGCGATTTGCGACTGCGTCGTTTCTGGCGCTTCCAGCGGGCCATCCATGGCAATTAGGGCCGGCCAGAGATTTCTTTGCTCGCCGGCCCCGCACCACGATCACCTGTCTGGCGGCAGGACTGTGCCATGGCCGGCATGCGGCCGCGCTGTTAACCCTACCGGGAACTTTTGTGCGCGGCGCACATCTTGGCGAGCCGGGAGTAGTGCATCACCCGAGCGGGATATCCGCCGGCTGCACGCAGTAACGGACAGCGTTCTGATCGCGCGCCCGGCATTATGGGATGGTCGGCAGACCCACACCCTGTCTGCCCGTCGTGCAGGAAAAGCAGCAAAAATGCGGTCTTCCCGGAATAGCTCGGCGTGCGAACGCCGCGAAGACGCGCATCGCCAGGGTGCCGACCCGCGCGCCAAATGATGCCGCGCCGCTCGGGACTTCGAGGCTTCGCGGGGCGCCGAAGGCAGTGCCGCACTGCCGCGAGATTGTATCGGATTGGACTGTCAAATCGGCACGGCGCATCTAGGCTTGCATCAAGTCGAAAACAACAAGGAACCACCATGGGCAAGTTGGGAATGGTGAAGCTGATGGCCGTTGCGCCACTACTTCTTTTAACGCCGGCACATGCAGCAACCACCCTGCCGCCGGGATCTGCCGCCACGGCACCGACCTATCTGATCGGAGCAGGTGACGACCTCAGAATTTTCGTCTGGAAGAACCCGGACCTGTCCGTCGACGTGCCGGTGCGGCCGGATGGCAAGATTTCCACGCCGCTGGTCCCCGACATCCAGGCTCAGGGCAAGACGCCAACCGAACTGGCCAGGGATCTGCGCGCGGCGCTTTCGTCCTACGTACAGGATCCGGTGGTGACGGTGCTGGTGCGTGGTTTCGCGGCACCGCAAAGCGCATCCTCGATCCGGGTGATCGGGGCGGCCGTTACGCCCAAGTCGATCGCCTATCATGAAGGGATCACGGCTCTGGACGTGTTGATCGAGGTCGGCGGCCTCAACTCCTTCGCTGACGGCAACGACGCGGAACTGATCAGGACGGAGCAGGGCAAGTCGCGAACCATTCAGTTGCATCTGGCAAACCTGCTGAAGGATGGCGACATGGCGGCGAACATGAAGCTGATGCCCGGCGACGTTATCCGTATTCCCGAGCGCTGGTTCTAGGCATCTCTCGCGTCCGGACGCAGTTGCCGGTCTTCCCCCAAGATTTCATCAGGATAGTTCATGGCTGGCAGCATCCTCGGTCTTCTCTATGATCAAGCGCGACGCATCTGGTTCTACCGCTGGCTGATTGTTCTGGTGGCGGTTCCGCTGTTTGCGGGCGCAGCCTTCTTCATCATGCGGATGCCCAAGATTTACGAAGCCTATGCCCAGGTTTTCGTGGACAGGGAGACGGCGACAGCCGCGGCGGCCGAGCATGTGTCGCTGGTCGGCGGCAATTTCGGCAGTGGCTATGTGATCCAGAAGACCATGCTCAACGACAACAACCTGCATGCGTTGCTGTTTCGCATAAATCCGGTCGCGCGCAACATGGACCGGGGGGCCCTTGCCAATGCCACCGCCGGCCTGCGTGGTCGCATCAGAATTGACCCCGACCAGGGCGACGGCTTTTTCCAGATTCACTACCAGGATACCGACCCAGTGCGGGCGCGCGACGTGGTGAAAATGCTGGTCGACGGCTTCATCAACGCCAATCTCGCGCGCAACCGGGTCGAACTTGAGAGTGCGGTACGTTTTCTGGACCGTCAGATCGCGTCCTATGCGACCAGCCTGCAGGAAGCCAACAGGGCCTTGGCCCAGTTCCGGGCCATCCATCCGGACATAGTCGATGCGCGCAATCCCATGGTTGTCGCCAATGCGGCGTCGGCGGTGGCCAGCGCCCGCGCCGCCTATGAAGCAGCGCTGGCGCAGCCGTCACGGGGAGGCGGCAATGGAGGCGAGATCGCGAGCCTGCGCGCTCATATCGCCGAATTGCGTGCCCGGTTCACCGACCAGTATCCCGATGTCGTCGCCGAGCAGCACCGGCTCGACGTGCTTCTGGCAGCCGGTGCAGCGGCGCCGGCGCCATCCACGAACGAAGGCGTTGTCGCGCAGGCGCGCGCTCAGCTTGATGCCGCCGAGGGAAGGCTTCGCAGTGCCGAGCGGAGCGCGACCGGTACCGTCCTGGACGCCCAATGGGCCGATCTCAGGAACAACGCCGAAATCCTGCGCAACAATCGCCAGGAACTGATGGGCCGCCGCCAGGGCGCGCAGATGTCGCTGGCGCTTTACGCCGATCGCGAGTCCGGCAAATACCAGGTGACCACCCCGCCCGTCGTGCCGCCTTTGCCGGTGGGCCCCAATCGCCGGCTCTATCTTGCGCTGGCGGCAGGGATTGCGCTGGCCATCGGGATTGGCGCGGCCTATCTGCGCGCGGCCATTAACGGCATCTTCGTCGCGCCGCGCGAACTGGAGGAGGCTTTCGGTCTTCCCGTCGCGGGCACCGTCTCGCTCGAAAGAGCCTGGCAGACGCGCGCCATCGCCAGCATGCACCACCTGGCCCTGATAGCCTTTCTCGTAGCAGCGAGCCTGGCGGCATCCATCCCACCAGGCGACGGCACCGCAGCTCATCCATCCACGCCAACGGCTCAGTACTGGATCTAGCGCAATGAATAGCCCTGTGACTTTTTCCGTAATGACGTCGGTGGACGACAGCGAGGCGCCGGCGCCTGCCGCCGGCTTCGAGAAGCCGATGGAAAGCCGTGACGGCGCGGTCAAGCGCGTCGGCTCGGTGGCCACGCCGCGCTTCGACGAATCCCGCACGCGTGAGGAGTTTCGTGTCATCAAGGGGCATGTCCTGTCTCGCTTCGTCAGTGGCGAAGTGCCTGGGCGCGAGCCGCGCAACGTGTTGATCACCAGCGCCAGCCCGCGTGAAGGCAAGACCACGATCACCCTGGGCCTGGCCATGAGCTTCATGTTCGACCGCGACGCGCGCGTCGTGCTGATAGATGCCGATATGCGTTCGCCCGACCTGTCGCGCCGCATGGGCCTGGAAGGGGAGGCGGGGCTGCTCGACTATCTGGAAGACGACAATCTGGGATGGAATGACGTGGTCTATCCCACCAGCGTCAGGGGGGTGTTCGCGGTGCCGGCTGGGTCTCCGCGAATCTATGCGCCCGAGTTGATCGCCAGCCCCCGGATGAAGTTTCTTCTGGAAACATTGCGCCAGGGGATTGGCCGAAACGGTATCATCATGATGGATTCGGGTTCCGTCCTGTCCTGCAGCGAGACGATCTCGCTGGCCACCCATGCCGGGCAAATCCTTTTTGTGGCGGCAAAAGGCCAGACAAAGCGGTCCGATATCGATGAGGGGCTGGGGCGGCTGCACCGCCAGGCCGGCCCGATTGACGAGTCACGGGTCTCTATGGTGTTCAATAAGAGCGACCGTTCCCAGTCGCCGGTTCGCTACTCGAGCCGGAACTAGCAGGGAACGGCGATGAGCATCTGGGGGCTGGACGGACATGGCTTTAACCGAGATCAGAGTCCGCGCAAGCGCGTCGGCCGGCCTTTCTGCGCTCCTGCTGTCGGGGGGGCTGTTGCTATCCAGTCCGGCCCAGGCGCAGCAGTTCGGGTCTGCCGCCCCGCTGACGCCACCGCCGGATCTGCGCGGAATGCTCATTGAACCAAGGGTGGGCTTGCAGGAATCCTTCACCGACAACGTCCTTCTGGCGACCACCAAGGCCGAAGCTGATTTCGTCACCCGTCCAGTGGTGGGCGCCGATATCTTGTTGAACACCGGCCGCGCGGTAGGTTCGCTGGCCACCCAGCTGTCCTACGATCAATACGCCAGCCACACAGAGCTCAGCGGCGCGTCGCTGTATGCCAATGGCAACGCTACCTACACCGTCGTGCCCGACTTCCTGTTCCTCGAGGGCGAGGGCACCGTGACCAACGGCACGGTTTCGACTTTCGGGACTTCGGCGATCGACCGCGCCGGGACCGGCGGCCGCCTGCAGCTTTCGACCTACAGCGTCGGGCCGCATGTGAGCACCACGCTGGGCGACGTCGCCGATCTGGAAGTCCAGGGAAGGTTCGCGCAGGTGGCCTTCACCGCGGGCGACAAAAGCGCGGTGCCGATACTGCCTGCCGATTCCATCATCGGAATGAGCAGTGTAATGCTGGATACCGGCCAACGTTTTGTCGGTTTCGAATTGCAGACGTCGGGCAATTTCGAACACGATAACCACGACTATCAGCTCTACAATGGCATCCAGACCATCTTTGTGCGGATTCTGCCCCAACTGCGGCTAATCGCGCGGGGTGGCTACGAAAGCATCACCCAGCCGAAGGTCATCAGCATTACCAAGCCGGTATGGAGCGGAGGGCTGGAGCTTTCCATCAATGAGAAGTCCACAGTCACTGTGGAGACTGGCGAGCGCTATGGCCATCCGGTCTGGAATGCCAATGCCCTTCTGCAATTCTCCGACCGCTTCTTCGCTACCATGCGCTATGCCGAGGTTCTGGAGCCTTCGCAGATTTCAATTTCCTCGTCTTTTGCCGATTTCGTGACCCAGAACCGGTTGCTGCCGGTGCCGCTGGTGTCCCCAAATTTCGCGCTCAACGGCAACATCTACACACAGACTTCCCTCAACAAGACCGCGGAAGCCAGAATGGCCTATGTCTGGGATGAAGACAGCGTCAATGTCGACACGTCCTGGATCGACAGGCGATTCGAGCCGGACGGCACCCACGACCGGACCCTGATATCCAGCGTGGAATATACCCGCCATATCAACCCGGTTCTGAGTGCCGACGCGCGGTTAAGTTTCGCCCACACGTATGCCAGTCCGCTCTACGGCGCCAGCCAGTCCTATGGCGGAGAGGTCGATCTCCTGTACGACCTGAACTCCACCATGTCCCTGAGGGCAGGTTATGGCGTCACCCGGCAGTCCCGCTATACGCCCGCCCCACTGGACCTTTCGGAGAATGTCGTGTTTGCGGCAATCCAAAAAAGGTTCTGACCCTCGGAGAAGGACTTGCCTGCCGCGCCCTCGCCAATCGTCAATGCCCTGTCTGTCGATGTGGAAGACTATTATCAGGTCCAGGCGCTGGCGGGCGTGTTTCCGCGCACGGCTTGGGACGGCTGTCAGCCCAGGGTCGAAGAAAACACGGCCCGGATCCTCGATATTCTGGAGGCGGCGGCAGTCCATGGCACCTTTTTTACACTGGGCTGTATCGCCCGGCGGCATCCGGGTCTGGTGCGGCGCATCGCCGCGGCGGGCCATGAAATCGCCAGCCATGGTCTTTGTCACCGGCGTGTGGACAGCCAGACACCGCAGGAATTTCGAGCCGATATCCGCGAGGCCAAGGCGATCCTGGAGGACAGCGCGGGCCAACCCGTGCTGGGCTATCGCGCCGCCACCTTCAGCGTAGGGCCGCATACGCCCTGGGCTTGGCCGATCCTGGAGGAGGAGGGCCATGCATATAGTTCGAGCGTCTATCCGGTAGCGCGGGATTTCTATTCCTTCCCCGATGCCCCACGGCGGCCCTACAGGCCCAACGGAACCGGCTCCCTGGTTGAGATACCTATCGCCACGGCGCGCCTGCTGGGACGAAACTGGCCCTGTGGCGGCGGCGGCTATTTCCGCCTTCTGCCTTATGCCGTGTCGCGGCAGGCAATCGCCGGCATCAATCGTGAAGGCGCTGCGGCGGTGTTCTACATCCATCCCTGGGAGCTGGATCCGGGCCAGCCGCGTCCGGCAGGCGTGCCGCTGAAGTCCCGGCTGCGCCATTACCTGAACCTGTCCCGCACGGCCGGCCGGCTATACCGGTTGGCACAGGCGTTCCGCTGGGACCGAATGGACGCCGTTTTCGGCATCGCCGACAAACCTGTCCGGCCTTCCCATGCTGCTGCCTGACGACAGTGCCGCTGCCGGCGTGTGGGATGAATTCGTCCGCCATCATCCCGACGCCAGTTTTTTCCATCTTTCCGGCTGGCGCCAGATTGCCGCCGCCTTCGGCCATCGTCCCCATTACTTGATCGTACGGGAGGGCGGGGCGCCCGCGGGGGTGCTGCCGCTCGCGGAGATTCGCAGCGCGCTGTTCGGCCATGCGCTGGTGTCCACCGCCTTCTGCGTCGGCGGTGGCCCCCTGGCGCTGTCACCGGCTGCCCGCGCGGACCTGATGAATGAGGCGGATCGCCTGGGCCGCAAGCTGGGCGTCGACTATGTCGAATTGCGCGACAGCGGTGCGCCGCTTGACGGCTGGACGCCCCATGATGGACTTTATGCCGGGTTTGCCGGGCCGATCGCCCCCGGCGAAGATGATAATCTCAAGCAGATCCCGCGAAAGCAGCGCGCCGTGGTGCGCAAGGGGCTCAATGCCGGCTTCGTTGTGACCGACGACCGCGATACGCGGAATTTTTTCCCTCTCTATGCCCGCAACATGCGCGACCATGGCACGCCGGCGCTGCCGCGCCGATTCTTCGACCGGCTGCTGGCGCTGTTCGGCGGACAATGCTCGATCCTGACCGTCCATCATGGCGGGCGGCCTGTCAGCAGCGTGCTGTCCTATCATTTCGGCGGGCGCGTGCTGCCCTATTATACCGGCAGCCTGCCCATGGCGCGCGCGCTGGGCGCCAACGATCATATGTACTGGGCGCTGATGCGGCGGGCTGTGGCGCGCGGCGATCGCATTTTCGATTTCGGCCGCAGCAAGGTGGATACAGGCCCGTTCCACTTCAAGCGGAACTGGGGCTTCGAGCCGCGTCCGATCATCAACCTGTTCCGCCTGCGGCCCGGCGCCGGGTTGCCCAATATCAATCCCACAAATTCGCGCTATGCGTTTTTCATACGCGCCTGGCGGCGGCTGCCGCTGCCGGTGGCCAACCTGGTTTCGCCTGCCCTCAGTTGCAGCCTGGCATGAGCGTCATGCGAGGCATCCGCAATCAGGTTGTTCAGTCCGGCAAGCTGCTTGTCCCAGCGGTGATGGGCAACGACATAGGCACGGCCCGCCGCGCCCAGGTCTGTTGGTGCTTCGCCCCGCAGTACGGCGATGACGGCGCGAGCCATGTCCTCGCTGGTGTCGGCAACCAGCACCTCGCGGCCGTGGCTCGCCCCGATCCCGTCCAGTGCCTGGGACGTGACGATCATCGGCCGGCCTGCCGCCATACCCTCCAGGACCTTGTTCTGGATGCCGCGGGCGATACGCAGTGGCGCTACAACCGCGGCAGCGCCATGCAGATAGGGCCGCACATCCGGCACAGCGCCTGTGACGTTCACGCCATCCAGCCTGGTCAGGGCCTGCACCGGGGCCGCCGGACGTGCGCCCACGATGCGCAGCCGCGCCTGCGGGCAGGAGCGGCGGATGGAGGGAAAGATATCGCGCGCAAACCAGCACGCAGCATCGATGTTCGGCAGATAGTCCATCAGGCCGCAGAAGACGATTTCGCTGCCGGGAACCGTTCCGGCGGGCGGCGCGAAATAATCGGTATCCACGCCATTGCCGACCACGTGCAGTTTCGCCGTGGCACCCGGCTGGAACCGCGCCATCAGGTCCCGCTCTGTTTTCGTGATCAGGATGCCGGCGTCGGCTGCTCCCAGCACGCGCGCTTCATAGCGGACCAGGTTGCGAAATTCGGCCCCATAGATCCAGCGCAGCGGCGGATGCGCGCGCGCCGCATAGGCGCGCCATTTTTCCGCGTCAGCATCCACGAAGTCCACGATCAGGCTGCTACCGGCCGGAATGCGACCGGCCACGTAATGTGCCAGCGCCGAGGAAAAGACATAAACGATGTCGGGGCGGACCTCGTCCAGCACCTTGCCTATCCAGCGGCCAAGTCCCGAATTGCGGAATCGGCCCACGCTGGCGGGTGTGCCGGTCAGGCCCGCCAGCGCCATGTTCGCAGCCATCGTCAACCGGCCGGGCGCGCCGAAATAGGCACCGCGATAATGCTGTCGCGCCCAGGGCAGATGAGTCATGTCAGCCGGATCGTCCGCGATAGCGCCCAGCCAGATGTCATGCTGCGCCGACAAATGTTCCAGAATATTGTAGGCACGGATCTTGTCGCCCTTGTTTGGCGGAAAGGGTACGCGGTGGGCGAGAAACAGAATTTTGGCCATGCCAGGCAGCTCGTATTGCGGTTCGACGGCATTATCCCGTCATGCCCGTACGGCGCACATGCCCACAAACGGGTATTGCCGTGTGCGGGTTAGCGGGACTGTTCGATTGTGTCGGCCGCAGACCCCTTCCCGAGGGGTTGGTCGCGGCCATGACCAACTCGCTGGCCCATCGCGGGCCCGACGGCTCGGGGCTTTATAGCGCGGCGGGGGTGATGCTGGGCCATCGCAGGCTGTCGATCATCGATCTGGCCGGCGGTGCCCAGCCGATGCAAACGCCGGACGGCAAGCTGACCGTGGTGTTCAATGGCGAGATCTATAATTTTCCGGACCTGCGCGCCGAGCTTCAGGCCCACGGCGCACGATTTGTCACCAACAGCGACACGGAAGTGCTGCTGCATGGCTGGCGGCAATGGGGACTGGCCATGCTTGCGCGCTTGCGGGGCATGTTCGCCTTTGCGTTGTGGGACGCGCGGGATGAAACGCTGGTGCTGGCCCGCGATCCATTGGGCAAGAAGCCGATGTATTATGCACATCTGGCCGACGGCACCCTGGCCTTCGCATCGGAACTGAAGGCGCTCTTGTGTCATCCCGGCCTCGACCGGACGCTGGACGGCCAGGCAGTCTCCGACTTTTTCACCTATGGCTATGTGCCTGATCCCAAGACGATTTATCTGGCCGCGCGCAAGCTCCCGCCGGCCCACTACCTGATCGCACAACGCGGATCGCCGCTGCGGACGGGCCATTATTGGAACTTGCTGGACACGCTGGGTGCGGACCAGAGGCAGGAAGACGCCGCGGAGGCGTTGCTGGAGCGCCTGACAAAGGCGGTGGGGCGGCGGCTGATTTCCGATGTGCCTCTGGGCGCGCTGCTGTCGGGCGGAGTGGACTCCAGCGCGGTGGTCGCGCTGATGGCGGGGTTTGCCCCCTCACATCTCGATACCTTTTCGATTGGCTTCGGGGAAAGGGCCTTCGATGAAAGCGCTTATGCCCGGGCGGTTTCGGAGGATTACGAAACCCGGCATTTCACCCAGACGGTGGCCGCCAATGATTTCAGCCTCTTGCCGCGGTTACCGGAAATTTATGACGAACCGTTCGGGGACGTGTCTGCCATTCCCACCTTTGCAGTCTGTGCCCTGGCACGCCGGCATGTGACAGTGGCGTTGACGGGTGATGGCGGTGACGAGGCGCTGGCCGGCTATCGCCGCTACCGCTTCCATTTGATTGCGGAGCGGGCGCGACGCTGGATTCCCCGGCGGACACGCCCGGCTCTGGCGGCCCTGGCGCGGCATTATCCGCAGCCGGCCTGGCTTCCGCGCCCGCTGCGGGCACGGTCGACACTGACGGAATGGTCGCTCGATCCCGCCGATGCCTATGCACGGATGGTCTGTGCGCTGCCCGATGAGGTTCGCCGGGGGCTGCTGACACCGGACTTCCGCAGGAGTCTTGGCGGATACGAGTCCGCCGACGTGGTGCGTGACCACTTCAATGTGGCAGCGCCGCTCGATACCTTGCAGCGGGCGCAATATGCGGACGTGATGACCTATCTGCCGGGGGACATTCTGGTGAAGGTGGACCGTGCCAGCATGGCCAATTCGCTGGAGCTGCGGGCGCCGATGCTGGATCAAGACTTCTTTGCCTGGGCCTTTGCCCAGCCGCCGGAAGCGAAAATCGCCGGCGCCGAGGGCAAGGCGATCCTGAAGCACGCCTTGGAGCCCTATCTGCCGCACGACCTTCTATACCGGCCCAAGCAGGGCTTTACCGTGCCGCTGGCGGACTGGTTCCGTCATGCCTTGCGTGCGGACATTCGGGCCTTGGCGGACAGTCCGTGGCTGCGTGAAAGCGGAATCGTTGATACCGACAGGGTCGCGGCCATGGCCGCGGCGCATGTGCGCGGCGCAAAGGACAATTCCAAGGCATTGTGGCTTGCCTGGTCGTTCGATGCGTTCCTGCGCTGTCACGCGCCGGAGGATTCCACTGTCAAATCCAGCGCAACAGCAGGCCAAGCGCCAGCCAGCCCAGCCCGGTCAGAACCAGCCATATCAGCAGGCTGACCCGAAGTGACAGGGGCGCGTCCAGCTGCTGGCTGATATCGGTGTCGGGAGCGGATAGATCCGTCCGCTGATTGTCTTCGCGGGACTCCACGAGGTACGGGCCTTTGCCGGCTATACTCGGTGATATTTGTGCCATGGCCGCGCTTTCCAGGAAAAGCTCGGCCTTTCTGGGGCTTATTTGGTTAACACGAGGTTAGCAGAGCGGCGGGGCAGATGGAAATCGCCGCCGGAAAGCCCTGTGGATGGCCGCCTGTGTCAGACGGGGGTGGGCACCAGGCCTGATTCCGCAAGGCTGGCACGGGCCGCCTGGGCG
>JBEHXB010000018.1:0-16201 GCA_048498895.1 Pseudomonadota bacterium | reverse complement strand
ACTTCCCGGCCAGGATTTTGCCCAGCTGATGCGCGCCATCCTGGTGGAGTATGAAGCGTCACTGGCGTTGCGGCTGCCGACGCTGCACTATTTCGCACCCCATTTCGTGCGCCCCGATATTGAGCCCGCCGGCTATCCCAACCGGATTCCGGCGGTGTTCAACTATTATTCCGGCGGCACGGCGCGCGAGCGTGCCGAACGCCGCGACGCACCCGATACGGCAGGGACGGCCTGGCCGCCGGCAGTCACGCGGCTTCCGCCGCAGAACTGGACGCGGCGCAGCGCGCCCCTGTTCCTTCACCTGATGGATATGGGCAACGAAATGACGGCTTCGCTGCACTTCCTGGCCGATGTTGTGAACGAGACGGCCGAGCAAGCCTTCATCGCCACCCTGTTGGGGGTATGGGATGAAGTGGTGCCCATCTGAAAGCGGAGCGGTCATGGACCTTTCTGTCCTTGCGCCGCCCGGTACGGTGCTGATCCCGGCAGTCGATGAAGGACAGCAGGTGGCGCTTGATCCGGCGGAAATGAAGATGGTGGAAAGCGCCGGCGAAAAACGCCGCCGTGATTTCGCGCTGGGCCGTGCCTGCGCCCGCGCCGCGCTGGCAGCGCTGGACTTTCCCGGATTGCCCATCGGGCGCGCGCAAAGCGGCGCGCCGCTCTGGCCGCAGGGGGCCGTGGGCAGCATCACCCACACGCGCGGATTTGCCGCCGCGCTGGTCGGCCACGCCGCGGAATTTCGTGCCCTTGGCATCGACGCAGAGCGCTGCGAGGCGATGCAGGACGCGTTGGCGCCCCGTCTGTTCGTGCCGTCCGAGCTGGCCGCTCTTTCCGTTCTCGATGCATCTCGCCGCCGAGAGATGGCGACCCTGCTCTTCAGCGCCAAGGAAGCCTATTACAAATTGTTCAATCCCCTGACGGGAGAAAGGCTGGATTTTCGCGAACTGGAGATCGTGCCCGGCGCAGGCTGGTTTACCGCGCGCCGTCTCGGGGCGAAGGACGAATGGGCCACGCCCGTGGCGGGGCGCTTTGCCGTGTCGGACGGGCTGGTGGTGACCGCGATCGGCCTTGGCGCTTCCTGATTTGCGGTTTGCCGAACTGCCGGCTTTCGGGCCCGCCCCCTAAAGCACGCCGGTTTCTTCGCTGGGCGCGGTCAGTTCGGCGATCCGCGCGGCAAAGCCGGCGAGGGTGGGATTCTCGATCAGATCGGAGATGCCGAGTTCGACATCGGGCGCCAGCTTTTCCTGTATGGCGCCGATCATCTTTACCGCCAGCAGCGAATGGCCTCCCAGGGCAAAGAAATTGTCATCCGGCCCCACGGTCTTCACGCCCAGCGCCTGGGCCCAGGTCCGGGCAAGCTGATCCTGCATTGCGGCCTGGTCGGTCATGGCTGCTCCGTTCATTCGAGAAGGTGAATCTAGCTTGCCGGCGCGAAAAGCGTCCAGCTTCATCAGCGGGACCTGTGGGCG
Organism: Pseudomonadota bacterium; assembly: GCA_048498895.1. GTDB lineage: Bacteria > Pseudomonadota > Alphaproteobacteria > Micropepsales > Micropepsaceae > Rhizomicrobium. Next base: position 14,732 of record JBEHXB010000018.1, on the reverse strand, counting down.
AAACGGCTTGGCCCGCACGAGCGGTAGCGCAACCAGCCGACAAACTTTGCGGCAACTGGCGGGCTTTACCAGCCTCGGTCTGTGTCTATTATCCTCCCCCAAAATTGTATTCAGGGCTCCCAAGGGGATTGCAGAACTGTCATGCGCACCAGGACCGCCGCACTCGCCGCCACCGCCTTCATCGCCACCGCGGCGCTGGGATATCTGGCCTGGAGCAACATCTCCCACGGGCCGATGACTTCCATCCTGAACCGGCCCTGGCCGGCGTCCGTCAAGACCAGGCAGCCGGAATATCCGCCGGTGCTGACCCCCGCGGAAGAATTAAAGACCTTTCACATGGCGCCAGGCTATCAGGTCCAGCTGGTGGCAGCCGATCCGCTGATAAAGGACCCCATCCTGGCTGAATTCGACGGCGACGGGCGACTGTGGGTGGTGGAGATGCAGGGCTACGCCGTCGGCAAGTCGATGGAGAATGTCGAGAATCCGCCGATGGACGACCTGGTGGTCCTGGAGGACACCGATGGCGATGGCGTCTACGACAAGCGCACGGTCTTTATCGACAAGCTGGTGCTGCCGCGTGCCCTCAAGGTCCTGGACAGGAACTGCGTGCTGATCGGCGTGCCGCCCGATCTGATCAAGGCCTGCGACACCAATGGCGACCTGAAGGCCGACACCCGCGAAGTCCTCCATGACGGCTTCGGCAAGCGCGGCAATATCGAACATGCCGCCAACGGGCTTTTCTGGAGCATGGACAATGTCATCAACGTGTCCGAGCACAATTACAATGTGATGCCCAAGCCGGGCGGCAAGTTCGAGATCGTGCCCAACCTGGTGCGCGGCCAGTGGGGCATCAGTCAGGACGACGCGGGCCTGCTGTTCCGCGACGTCAACACCGACCCGCTGTTCGTCGATTACATCCCGGCCAAATATTACGTCCGCAATCCCGGCCTGACCCGCACGCGCGGCCTTTACGAAGTGCTGGTCGATCAGGACAAGACTTCGGTGTGGCCGGCGCGTCCCACGCTGGGCGTCAATCGCGGCTACCGCCCGGAAGTGCCGCGCCCTGACGGCTCAGCCTATTACTATCAGGGCGTTTCCTCGCCGATGATCTTCCGCGGCGACAATCTGCCCAAGGACATCCAGGGCCAGGCTTTTGTCGTTGACGATCCGACCAACCTGGTGCACCTGCTGAAGCTGAAGGACGACGGCAAGGGCGACCTCGCGGCTTCGGACTATTATCCCCGTGGCGAGTTCATGGCCTCGACGGACGAGCGCTTCCGTCCTGCGTCGCTGACACAGGGCTGGGACGGAACCTTCTACGTCATCGACATGTACCGCGGCGTCTCGCAGGAGGAGCGGTACCAGACAGACTATCTGCGCGACTACATCGACAAGCACAGGCTGTGGGAAGGCATCCATCACGGCCGCATCTTCCGCGTCATCCATGCCGGCATGCACAAGGTGGAAAAGCCGCACATGCTGGAAGAGACGCCGGCCCAGCTGGTCAGGCATCTGTCCAATCCCATCGGCTGGTGGCGCGACACTGCCCAGCAGCTCCTGGTTCAGCGCGGCGACAAGTCGGTTGTGCCGGCACTGAGGGAACTGGTTGTCCATGCACCCGACTGGCGCACCCGGCTGCAGGCTCTGTGGACGATCGAGGGGCTGGATTCGATGGATGCAGCTACCGTGCGTGCGGCTCTGAAAGACCAGAACGCGATGGTACGCAATGGCGCGGTGCGATGCGCCGAGGCCTTTCTCGGCGATCCATCCATGCTGGCCGCGGTGATGAACCTGGCCAATGATCCCAGCTGGCAGGTGCGCCGCCAGCTTGCCGCCTCCCTGGGCGAACTGCCCGCCGATCAGCGCGTCGGTCCGATCGTTGCCATGCTGCGCAAATACGGCAACGACGAGATCACGGTGGACGCCGCCGTCAGTGGCCTGAAAGGCCAGGAAGCCGAAGCCCTGAAGCTGCTTCTGTCCCAGCCCGGCGCAAGCCTGGATGCAGTCCGGATGCTGGCGGGTTCGGCCGGCAAGAACCGGCAGGTTCCGGTGCTGGCGCCGCTGCTGGCCATGGCCACCGACACCGCCCAGCCGGAAGATGTGCGCGTTGCGGTGCTGGATGGAATCGCCACCGGCCTTTCGGGAATCAATGTGCGCCGCGGCGGCGGCGTCGCGGGCGGCCGGGCCGGCGGCAGCATTCCCGGCGCCGCGCTGCGCCGGCGCATCCAGGTCGAACCGCTGGCGATCGCAGCACGTCCCGCGGCTCTGGAGGCGGTCTCGGCGGGCAAGGACGACCTGGCCTCGGCTGCCGGCAATGTGCTGAATGACCTGAGTTGGCCGGGCAAACCCAAGCCGCCCGAGCCGCAGAACACGCGTACGCCCCAGGAGCAGAAGCTCTACGACCACGGCAAGGACGTGTATGGAGTCAATTGCGCCGGTTGCCACCAGGCCAACGGCCAGGGCGCGCCCAATGTCGCCGCGGCGCTGGCCGGATCGACCTTCGCCAACGCCCGCCCGGACGTGCCGTTGCGTATCCTGTTCAACGGCAAGGATGGCAATATCGGCGACATGCCGCCGCTGGGCCAGTCGCTGTCGGACCAGGATCTGGCCGCGGTGCTGACCTATGTACGCGGCAGCTGGGGCAATTCCGGCACGCCGGTCGCCCCGGCCTATGTCAAGGAGATGCGGCAGATGTATGCCTACCGCAAGAAGCCCTGGAGCAATGCCGAACTTCAAAGCGTCGTGGACCGGAGCGCCGGACCCTAGCACGATGACGGCAGGCGGGGTCCGGCTCTCGATCCAGGGCCTCATCAAGCGCTATGGCGCGCTGGAAGCGGTACGGGGGATAAGCCTTCGTGTCGCGGCTGGCGAGATCGTGGGGCTCTTGGGCGCCAATGGCGCGGGCAAGACCACCACCCTGGAATGCATCCTTGGGCTTCGCCGCCCCGATGCCGGCACCATCGGCGTGTGCGGAATCGATGCGCTGAAATATCCGCGGCGGGCGCGGGCGCGCATCGGCGCGGTGCTGCAGCAGACCGGCCTTCAGGACAAGATCACCCCGCGCGAGGCCATCGTCCAGTTCGTCCGGCTCCATGGCCGCAGAAGCGATACGAACGGCGAAGCGCTGCTGGCGCGTTTCGGGTTGAGCCTGAAGGCCGATGCCTATTGGGAGACCCTGTCGGGGGGACAGAAACAGCGCCTGTCCCTGGCGCTGGCCTTCGCCGGCGATCCGGCGGTCCTGCTTCTGGACGAGGCGGCCGCGGGGCTGGATGTGGAAATGCGCCGCGCCCTGCATGACGACATGCGGGCGATGCGGGCCGAAGGCCGCGCGCTTCTGATCGCCACGCACGACATGAACGAGGCGATGGATCTGTGCGACCGCATCGCGGTGCTGCACCAGGGGAGCATTGTCGCCAAGGGCACCCCGCAAGCCGTGATCGGCTCCCACGCCTCGCTGGAAGAGGCCGTCCTGGCGTTGACCAGCCTGCGACTGGCGGGAACAGGCCCGTGAACAGTCTGTCGCTTGTTGTTGCCCAGATGGCACTTGGCCTGAAGCTGAACTTCCGCAACCGGATGGCTGTGATCTATGGCTATCTGTTCCCATTGATCTTCCTGGTCGCCTTCTGGGCCATCTGGCGCAATGATGAAGTGCCGCTGGCGCTGCATCTGGGCCAGCTTCTGACCGTCACGGTGCTGGGCGGGGCCTGTTTCGGTCTTCCCACCACCCTGGTTTCCGAACGCGAGCGCGGCGTATGGCGGCGCTATGCCATCACGCCGACGCCGGTGTGGGTATTCATCGCCAGCCTGCTCTCCGCGCGCTATGTGCTGCTTCTGACCGCCGCGCTGCTTCAGCTGGCGCTGGGGTTCGCATTCGGCATGCCCATGCCGCTCAATCCGCTGTCGCTGCTGGCGGCCTTTACGGTCGCCGCCATGGCATTCATCGGCTTCGGCCTGGTCATCGCCATGCTTGCCGATACGGTGCCGGCGGTGCAGGCGCTGGGCCAGTGCATCTTCCTGCCCATGCTGATGGTGGGTGGCGTGGCGGTGCCGCTCTCCAGTCTGCCGGATTGGGCGCAGCATTTGTCGGCATTCTTTCCCGGCCGCTATGCCGTCGAAGCGATGCAGGCCACGGTGACAGGGCGGGGACTTTCCAGCGCCGCATTCGACCTGGCGGCGCTGCTATTGATAGGCGCGGCCGGCGGGCTGGCGGCGGGGATGATGTTTCGCTGGGATGGCAGCGAGCGCTTCGCCGCCCGTCCCGGCAAGGCCTGGCTGCTGCTGGCGGTTGGCATGTGGCTGGTGGTGGGCGCGGCGGCCGAATTGCAGGGCCGGGTCCGCACCATCAATGCGGCCGATACCGAAGCAACCCCCGAGGTTTCTGATTTCCGCGGGCCGGGAACGCCCATGCCGGCGGACTGGGAGGCAGTGACCCCCGCAGACTTCGCCGCAATCGCCTTCGACCGGCTGCCGCCGGACAGTGGCATTGTTGCTCCCATCGCCGCGCCGGACGAAGTGCCCGACCCCCTGGTGGCCACGCAGATCGCGGATATAGACGCAGCCCTGGAGCACTGGCCGCCCGGCAGGGTGGCCGATCCGGTCCAGCGGGTACGCAACTGGCTGTCCGTGCTTGCCGTTCCCGACGTGTTGCAGATGGAGCAGATGGAGAAGTTCCTGCCGCTGCTGGTTTTCCGGCATCTGCGCGAAATGTTTGGCGATCCGGACCTGGCCAAGCTGCTTTACTGGGTGGCCATGCATCCGGGCGAGGGCGACGATACGGCCATGCGCCATCTGGATGCGCTGGGCCTGCCGGCCATCAGCGGACCCATGCAGAAACCGCGTTCGCGGGTGATGCTTTACGCCTTCAAGTTCCTGGGGCGGCTGGAGGCCGCGCAGAAGTCTAGAGGGACGCGCTGATCCCCGCCCGCAGCAGCGGACCAGGCGCACGGAATCCCACCACATCTTCGTAACGGGCGTTGAGGAGGTTCTCGACCGAGGCATTCAGCTTCAGTTGCGGCAGAACACGCCAGGACACCGCCAGGTCGGTGCGTACATGGCTGCCCAGGGTCACATCGCCGGTGGGTACCGAATTGTCGATCATCGCGCCCACATGCGTCACGTCCAGGTTGATCTGCGCCGCCTCGATCGGCCGCCACGTCAGCGAGGCCCCGGCCAGCCACTCGGGCACGTCACGCAGCGGCGCGCCTGTCAGCTCATTGCGTGCATTGGTGTAGGATACATGCGGCGTGGCGGTGATGGCGCCGAAATCCAGCGCCAGCGAGGTTTCCATGCCCCGCACATGCACGCTGGACAGGTTGACAAGCTTGGGCACCGCGCCCGGCTGGAAGTCGATCAGGTCGGAATAATGGGTGTCGTAGCCTTCCATTTTCCACCGGCCCCAGGTCCACAAATCCTGCGTAACGCCGCCTTCAACCGTCTCGGCATCTTCGGGCTTGAGGCTGGGGTCACCCACGATCGGATTGCCCAGGGCGTAGAAGCTGGGAAGCTTGTAGGCCTTGCCCCAGCTGATCTGGAAATGCGTGCCGGTGTCGGGCAGCGCATAGTCGGCGCGCAGCTGCGGACTGAAATGGCCGTCGCCGTCATTGTTGTCATAGCGGCCGCTGGCCGACAGGCTGAGCTGCTCATTGATCCGGTAGCGCGCCTCGGCAAAGGCCGACCACAGCGTGCGGTCCAGCGCGAAATGGGTGGGCAGGGGGAAACCGAAGTCCAGCGTGCCGTCGTCTACGCCATGCTCGAGCTGCAGATCCATGCCGGCCGCCACGTCCAGCCCCTCGGCGGGCGTGAAGCGGTTGGTCCAGGTCAGCTGGTTGCGGGTAAAGCGCGCGTCATCCGTATTGGCGGGGATGCCGAAAGGCGTCTGCACGCTGGGCGCCACACCCGGCGAGCGGGCATCGGAGCTGCGGGTATAAAGCCCGTAGTCCAGCATCATCGACCAGCGGTCGGAAATGACGCGCGCCGCATGAGCGCCCAGCACGCCTTCGTCAATGTCGCGGTGATCCAGGGTGCGCAGCACCGACAGACGCGGTCCGCCACTGGAGTCGGGAAAGCTGGTGGCCGTGCTGCTGCCGAAGCGGCCATTGAAGCTGAAGGTTGTTCCGGCGATCTCGGGCAGTTCCAGCGCGCCATCGAGACTGGTGCCCTTCACATTGCTGCCGGCCACCGGCATGCCGCTGTCGTTATAGGAGAGCCCCAGATTGGCCGTCGCCCCACCGATGGGGCCTGAGACATGGCCGCCGGCGCGCCAGTACCCGAAGCTGCCGCCTTCCGCGATGAGGCCCGCCTGAAGATCGGGCGTGCCGCGCCTGGTGATGATGTTAATCACCCCGCCGACCGCATCCGAGCCATAGACGGCGGAGGCGGGTCCGCGCACCATTTCCACCCGCTGGATATCGTTCAGGTCGAGCGTGGAGAAATCATAGGAACCGCCGCGCGTGTTGGTGGGATCATTGGCCTTCACGCCATCCAGCAGCACCAGCGTGAAGTTGGGCTTGGCGCCGCGGGTGAACAGCGAAACCACGCTGCCGCGGCCACCCGATTGCTGCACATAGACGCCGGGCAGGTCTCGCAGCAATTCCACCACGCTGGAAGGCTGGCGCGCGGCGATCTGGCCCGCATCGATCACCGCCACATTGGTATCCTGCGCCGACACGCCGCCGGCCAGGTGGGTAGCGGTCACAACAACATTCTCCGGAGCATCCGCCGTCTGGGCGAAGGCGGAGGCGGAACAACCAAGAAACAGCACCGCGCCAAGACTCGCGCGGCTTGAAGGACGCAGCATGTGGATCGTTTTCCCGCTATCAGCCTGGAGGCCGGTTTTCGCGGCCGCAATCTAACGTCCGCATCCCACAGACGCAAACGCGCGTCTTGGCGCGAACGATGAACTTGGTTTAGGGTCGGTGAGGGATGTAAACAATAACACCGGGCGGGGAAAAATTTGGAAACGGCAACGCTTTCCATGCTGCCGCTCGACTATGTCGAGTTTTTCATCTTCCTGGCCGCGCTGTGCGTGGTGGGTGTCATTTCCGGCCGCGGCGAGCGCGGCAGTTCAAACGATTACTTTCTCGCCGGACGTAGGCTGCCCTGGTACGCTGTGGGCGGCTCGTATGTGGCGGCCAACGTCTCCACCGAGCATTTCATCGGCCTGGTGGGCGCCAGCACGATCATGGGCGTGGCCCCGGCGCTGACCCAGTGGCAAACCTCGCTGGTCGAGATCGTCATCGTCTTTCTGTTCGTGCCCTTCCTGATCCGGGCCCAGATCACCACCGTTCCCGAATACCTGGCCAAGCGTTTCGGGCGCGGCGTGCGCCAGGCCTTCGCCCTGCTGACCATTTTCGCGAACATCACCATCTTCATGGCGGCGGTGATGTATGCGGGCGGGCTCGCGCTGGCGGGCTTTTTCGGCTGGCCGCTTATGGCCTGCATCATCGGCACCGGCCTGTTCGCCGGCGGCTGGGCGGTTTATGGCGGCCTCAACACCGTGGCCTGGACCGGCCTTGTCACCGCTGTCGTCAAGATCGGCGGCGTTGGCCTTCTGACCGTGCTGGCGCTGAAGGCGATGAGCCCGACCGGCGGGATCATCGATGGCTTCGTCAATGTCGTGAATCTCAACATCGCCGACCACGGGATCTGGCACCGCGCGCTTGCCGCCAGCGGCAGCCACCTGACCCAATATGGCGCCTATAATCGCCTGACCGTATTCCAGCCGCCCGACCATCCGCTGACGCCCTGGACCGGCACCTTCTTCGGTCTTTTGGCGGTCGGTGTGTGGTACGGGGTAATGAACCAGTTCATCGTCCAGCGCGTACTGGGCGCGCGCGATGTGTGGCACGCGCGCATGGGCATGCTGATGGCGGGGTATGCCAAGCTTTTCCTGCCGCTTATCATCGTGCTGCCCGGCATGATCCTGTTCGCCCGCCATCCCGAATTCCTTCTGGGCAACTGGGCCGACGCCCAGCACAGGGCCGACGGTGGTTTCGTCGTGCTGGTGCAGGAATTTCTGCCCGCCGGCCTGCGTGGACTTCTGCTGGCGGTGCTGATCAGCGCGGTCCAGTCGACGGTGAGCTCGGTGGTCAATGCCACCGCGGCGGTGCTGACCTTGGACATCTATGTTCCGCTCGTGAACCCGGATGCAACCGAACGGCAGAAAGTGCGCTTCGGCGTCTGGGCCAGCGTGGCGGCGGTGCTGGCCGGCATCGCCATGGCCATCTATGTCAGCATGCAGCAGGACGGCGTCTATCAGTACATGCAGACCATCAACGCTTTCGTCGCCCCGCCCTTTGCCGCGATCCTGTGGGTAGGCCTGCTCTGGAAGCGCACCAATGGGGCGGGGGCGATGGCGGCCATTGTCGGCGGCCTGGCCTGCGGCATCGCCATGAAGATTCTGGGCGCGGTCTTCGTCATGCCAGGCTGGTTCTATCCTTTCGGCAACCAGGCGCCGATCTGCCTTCTGGTATCGATTGTACTGTGCGTGGCGGGAACCCTGATCCATCCGGCGCCCGCCCCCGGCACCGAGGTCGAGCCGGTCACCTTCTGGAATTCCAGGGAAACCCTGGCGGCAGGAATGGGCGACAGATGGTATAGTAATGTGTGGTTATGGGCGGGACTTCTGCTCCTGCTCACCTGCCTGTGCATGCTGGTCTTCAGCCAGATTTTCTTTCCAACCCACTAAAGCGTTTCAGGGAAACGGCCATGAACAAGAAAAACGTATCGGACCTTGTGATCCGCCAGTCCGAATTCCGGGGCGAAATTGGCGTGGCACGCACCGATGTCACCCCGCCCGCCGGCATCTATGCGCGCTCCTGGGGCAGCGCCACGCACGACGCGGCGGAAGGCATCCACCGACCCCTCTATGCCACCTGTCTTTTCCTGCGCGGCGGCGAACCCCGGATGGAGCTGTATCTGCTCTGCCTGGATCTGGGCTGGTGGTACGACAATGCCCATGAGCGCGAGATCCGCAGCCGCATCGTCGAAAAGGCCGGCATCCGCGACGAACAACTGCTCGTCCACATGGGCCACACCCACTCCGGTCCTGCCTCCAATCTGCAGAATGTCGAGCGTGAGGGCGGCCATCTCATTCCGCCTTATCGCGACAAGGTCGTGCAGGCCTGTGCCGACGCCATCACCCGCGCGAAAGCCGACGCCCGGCCGGCCGTCGCTTCATGGGGATATGGCCGCTGCGACCTGGCGCGTAACCGCGACCTGGTGCTGGACAGCGAAACCTTCCTGTGCGGCATCAACCCCGATGGTCCGACGGACGACACCGTTCTGGTTGGCCGCGTCACCGACGCGAAAGGCGTCATCATCGCTACCATGGTCAATTATGCCTGCCATCCCGTCAGCCTGGGTGGCGGCAACAAGCTGATCTCGCCCGACTATTATGGCGCGATGCGCGAGGTGGTAGAGCGCGACACCGGCGGCGCGCCCTGCCTGTTCCTGCATGGCGCATCGGGAGATATGACGCCGTTGCGTTCCTATGAGGCCGATGTCGCGGTCGCCGACCAGAACGGCCGCCAGCTTGGATATGCGGCGTTGTCCGCGCTCACTGGAATGCTGCCGCCGGAACAGGAATTGGCCTTCGACCGCATCGAGGAATCGGGCGCCCGCCTGGGCCGCTGGAGCCTGCGACCCAGGCCGGCCAGCACCACGCTGGCAGCCACAACCTCGATCACCGAACTTGCCTATGTCGACCTGCCGACCGAAGCCGAATTGCTGGAAAGCCTGAAGACCACCACCGACCGCTATATGCGTGAGCGGCTGGAGCGGCGGCTGATGGTGCGTCGCGACGTGGGCGAGGGCAAGAGCCGCCCGCTGAAGATGACGTTGTGGCAGATCGGCGATGCCATCCTGATCGGGGCTCCGGCCGAAGCCTATTGTCACTTCCAGAAGGAGATGCGCCGCCGCTTCCCCGGCCGCGCCGTCATGGCGCTGAACATCGTCAACGGCAATGTGGGTTATTTGGCGCCGGCCGATACCTACAACAAGCCGGGCCTCTACCAGATCAAGATTTCGCTGTTCAAACCCGGCTGCCTGGAACAGGTGATTGAAGATACCGACCGCGCGTTGAAGCAGCTGGAAGCCGCCCATGGATAAGAACGGCGCACCGACATCCCGGTCGATCCTCGATCACAATCGCCGCTTCATTCCCGGCGGCATTTCGTCGGTCAACCGCAGCATAGACCCGCCAATCGCCTTCGTGAGAGGCGAGGGCGCCTACCTTTGGGATGCAGCGGGCAAGCGTTATGTCGATTATCACGCGGGTTTTGCGCCCTATTTCCTGGGCCACAATTTCAGGCCCGTGAACGAAGCCGCCGCCGCCGCGCTGACCACCGGCGACAGCCTGTTCGGCGCCGGCCCCTCGGTTCTGGAAGGGGTATTGGCCGAACTGATCGTCACCCATGTCCCGGCGGTGGAGAAGCTGACCCTGCTCAACACCGGCAGCGAAGCCGATGCGCTGGCCGTGCGCATTGCCCGCGCGGTGACGGGAAAGAAGCACGTCATCGTGATGCAGGGCGGCTATAACGGAAATTCAGACGAACTCGCCTGCAACGTCTTCAACACGGTGGCCGAAATCGGGCCGCGCGTGTCGCCGGGCGAATATCCGCTGAAGCCGCTGGGCGCGGGCACCACCATCCTCGACACCCGCTTCGTGCACGCCATCAACTACAACGATCTGGAATCGGTTCGCCATGTTTGCCGCCGCTATCCGGTGGCGGCGCTGCTGACCGAACCGCTCTTGCAGAATATCGGCGTGGTCAAGCCCGATCCGGGCTATCTGGAGGGGTTGCGCGCCCTGGCCGACGAATTGGGTTTCCTGCTCATATTCGACGAGGTCAAGACCGGCTTTCGTCACGCGCTGGGCGGCTACAGCGCGCTCAGCGGCGTGCGGCCCGATCTTGTCGTCTATGGCAAGGCGGTGGCCAACGGCTTTCCCATTGCCATGGTGGGCGGCAAGGCCGTCTACATGGACAGCATCGTCGATCCCGATCCGGCCAGGCGCCCCTTCGTGGCGGGCACCTATAACGGCCACCCGGTTGCGGTCGCTGCGGCGATCGAGACGGTGCGCTACCTGGCCGCCAACAAGGACGAGATCTATCCGCGCATGGAGAAGATGGGCGCGGCGATGGAAAAGGGAATCCTGGATATCTTCCGGCGCGCCGGCGTCAATGCCTGCATCGCGCGCCAGGGTTCGGCCTTTTCCTTCTACCTGATGGAAAAGCAGCCGCGCGACCTGCACGACATCGTGGAGGGCCACGACTTCGCCCGCGATGTGGCGCTGCGGCGGGGCCTGGTCGAGCGTGGCGTCTTTTTCGTGCCCATCGCGACCAAGCAATGCTCGCTCTCGGCGGCGCATACGATGGACGACGTCGCTTTCACCCTGGAGCAGTTCGAGGCGGCACTGAAGGCGCTGTAGATTCTTACTTCGGCGTGATCTTCAGCAGCGCCTTCTGCTCGGTCAGCACATAGAGCGCGCCGTCCGGTCCCACTCGCACGTCGCGGATGCGGGTTTTCATGTCCGTAAGCATGGGTTCTTCCGCCACAACCCTGCCGCCGCGCATTTCCAGGCGATAGATGCCGATCCCGCGCAAGGCTCCGGCAAAAATGCTGTTTTTCCAGGCCGGAAACAGGTTGCCGCGATAGACGGCCAGGCCCGACGGACCGATCACCGGATCCCAGTAATAGACCGGCTGTTCCATTCCGGCCTTGGCGGTGATGCCTGCCCCCAGCGGCTTGCCGGAATAGTCGATGCCGTGGGTGATGATGGGCCAGCCGTAATTGACGCCTTTCTTGATCAGGTTCAGTTCGTCGCCGCCGCGCGGGCCATGCTCGCTCTCCCACAGCCGGCCTTGTGAATCGAACGCCAGCCCCTCCGGACTGCGGATGCCGTAAGCCCAGATCTCGGGCCGCACCCCCGGCTTGTCGAGGAACGGATTGTCCGGCGCCGGCGCGCCCTCCGCGGTCAGGTGGATGATCTTGCCCACATCGCGGTCCAGCTTCTGCGCCTGGGCTTCCTCATAGTCTTCCACCTTGTTGCCGTCACGATCGCCCACGGTCATGAACAAGGTGCCGTCCTTGGCGAAGGCGATGCGCCCGCCCTGCTTCATGGAAAAATTGTGCTCGGGCAGCTCAGGCACGCCGCGATAGATCACGGTCACGTCATGCACCGCGTTTGCCGCCTCATCCAGCACGGCGTGCGCCAGATAGGTGTTGCTGTTGCCTTGCGCCAAGGTTTCGAAGAAGGAGAAATATATGCGGCGGCTTTTGGCGAAGTCGGGCGCCAGCACCACATCCAGAACACCCAGCTTGCCCTTGGGCGCCAGCATGTCGATGCCTGCGAGCGGCTCCGACAGGGTGCCGTCCTGCGAGACAATCCGCAGATGCGCCGGATACTTCTCGCTGACCAGCATCCTGCCGTCGGGCAGGAAGGCAATGGACCAGGGCAGGTGCAGCTTGTCGGTGACGGTCGTCACATTGTAGTCGGCGGCCTTGTGGAAGGGCGCGCGGGTCTGCTCGGGAAACAGCGGCTTGTCGTCCGCTTTTTCGGGCGGCCGCGTCTCGACAGGCTGGCCCTCAACCATGCGCGGCGGGGGAAAGTCGTTGCTGTTGTTGCCCGGCGGCGGGGGTGGCGGCGCATCCTGTGCTGCCGCCGGCAGGGCGGGTGTCAGCAGAAGAAATGTGGTCAGCCAGATGCCGCGCATGGCGATTTCCCCGGAATGTTGGTGGCAAATATTTGTTGGCGGATTATTGTTGGTTTGTCTTGCCAGTGTAAGCTCCCCTGCCGCTATAGTCGGTAAAAAATACGCCGGAGAGGGGATCATGAATCGCATCGTTCTGGCCGCGCTGGGGCTCATGCTGGCTGGCTCCGCGGGCCTGGTGGGCGCCGCTCTGGCCCAGCAGGTCGCCCCCAATCTGGTACCGCCGCCCCGCCGGCTGGCCCCCCCGGTGCCTGCGCTCCTGCAAAGCCGGGCGCATGAGATTTTTACCGGCGTCTGCGCCGCCTGTCACGGCAACGACCTGAAGGGCGGCAGCGCCGCAAGCCTCTTCACCAGCGCCTTTCTGGAAGCGAGCAGCGATGCCCAGATTGTCGCCGCGGTGACCAGCGGACCTTCTGGTGTGGCCAATCACGGCTTCAAGACCATGTTCTCGCCCGAGGAGATCGCCCAGCTTCCCGCCTATCTTCGCATTCGCGGCGGAATCCTCAATCGCCATGTCGGTCCGGTGCCCGATATCACCGGCAAGGTCTTCACTAGCGAGAAGGCAAAATTCAAGGTCGAGACGCTGGCCAAGGGCCTGGATCAGCCCTGGGGCATGGCGTTCCTGCCCGACGGCCGGATGATCTTTACCGAGCGCGCCGGCCGGCTGCGCTTCCTGTCCAGGGACGGCAGGATGAGCGCGCCGGTCAAGGGCACGCCCGCCGTGTTCGTGCGCCAGGATGGGGGGATGCTGGATGTGGCGCTGCCGCCCGATTATGCGCAGACCGGCTGGATTTATCTTTCCTACTCCACTCTGCTTCCGGGCTACCAGGCGCAGCCGGGCGATGAAAGCGCGCCCAACCTCGCGCCGCCCACCATGACCGTGATCGTGCGCGGCAAGGTCAACGAAAAGAACGAGTGGGTGGACCAGCAGACCCTGTTCCAGGCCGATCCGGAATTCTACCGCAACACCGCGGACCATTATGGTTCACGCTTCCTGTTCGACGGAAAAGGCCATGTCTACTGGTCGATGGGCGAGCGCCACGACTATCAGGCGGCGCAGAACCTTGCCACGCCGCTGGGCAAGATCCACCGCATCAACCTGGACGGCAGCATTCCGGCCGACAACCCCTTCCTTCATACGCCGGGCGCAATGCCCAGCATCTGGACATACGGCCACCGCAATCCGGAGGGCCTGGCCATCGATCCAGTAACCGGGCTGTTCTGGGAAACCGAGCATGGGCCGGTGGGCGGCGACGAGGTCAACATCATAGAGCCGGGGAAAAACTACGGCTGGGGTGTCGTCACCATGGGGATCGAGCCGGGTATCTGGCGCCAGCAGGCGGCCGGCATGACCCCGCCGGTCACATTCTACAATCCCTCGATCGGACCCAGCGGCATCACTTTCTATACCGGCGACAAATTTCCGGCCTGGAAGAACAACCTGTTCGTCACCGGCATGGTCGGCCAGCGGCTGATCCGCATGGAGATCGACGGCCGCAAGATCGCCCACCAGGAAATCCTGTTCCAGGACTTTGGCCGGGTGCGCGACGTGCAGACCGGGCCGGACGGCAATCTGTATGCGCTGCTGCAAAACCAGAATGGCGATCCCACGGGCGGGTCGATCATTCGCCTGGTACCGGCGCAATGACGCCCGACCGCCGTGCCGTGCTGACGGCAATTGGCGCGGCGGCGCTGGTTCCGGATGCTGCGCATGCCGCCGCCGCCGTGCGGGAAACCACGCTGCATGGCCGTGACGCGCTGACCTTGTCCAACGGCAGGATGCTGCTTTCCGTGCTGCCGGGCGGCGGCTTCATCGGCGAGGTCCGGCTGACGACGGGGCGCGAGCGCGTCGACCTGAGCCCGATGCGGGTGCCGCACTATCCCACCATCGACCCCTACGCCTTCGATTATGCCCGCGACGGTGAACGCTATGGCACCGACGTGCAGGCGCGGCTGATGGCCGGCTATATGGGCCACTTCACCTGCTTTCCGCAGTTCGGCAACCAGCCGGAGGAATTCAAG
>JBEHXB010000017.1:0-16381 GCA_048498895.1 Pseudomonadota bacterium | reverse complement strand
CTTTCAGTCACAAGGCGGGCAAACGCTTTGCTGCTATGCACCAATTCCGTTGACACAAAAGCGTCATTCGGGGAAGTTCCCGGCCATATCGAGGGGCGGGCCGCATCGGCGCGCCTCCAAGAGGGGTCCGCAAATCCGGACAGAATGATACGCACCGTTCGGTTCGTGGTGCGCGGCCCGCTGGGTGGGGACAATCATAAAATGAGCGCCAAATTCATAAGCACAGCCACACTGCTGGGTTGCGCCTCGCTGTTTACCCTGGCCGCCTTGCAACCGGTTTTCGCCGACGACCAGATCGAGACCGTCATGGTCACCGCGGAGCGCCGGGCGGAGAACCAGCAGGATGTGCCCATCTCCACATCCACGCTGCAGGGTGACGACCTGTCGGCGGCCTTCCAGTCAGGCCAGGACATCAAGGCGATTGCCGCCCATGTCCCCAGCCTCTACGCCGAATCCTCCAACGGCCGGGCCGCACCGCGCTTCTATATCCGTGGCCTTGGCAATGCCGATTTCGACCTGGCCGCCTCCCAGCCGGTCTCGATCATCATGGATGACGTGGTGATGGAGAATGTCGTGCTGAAGAGCTCGCCGCTCTACGACCTGGTCAATGTCGAGGTCGACCGCGGACCCCAGGGCACCCTGTTCGGCCGCAATACCACCGCCGGCGTGATCAAGTTCACCAGCGCGCGCCCCACCCAGGAGCAGGACGGCTATGTCAGCGCCTCGCTCGGCAAATACGACACCGCCAATGTCGAGGGCGCGTTCGGCGACCGGCTGACCGATACGCTTTCGTTCCGCGTCTCGGGCCTGTACCAGCACCGCGACGACTGGATCGACAACGCCTTCACCGGCCAGAAGGGCGCCCTGGGCGGCTATGACGAGCGCGCCGGCCGCGCCCAGCTCCTGTGGCAGCCCAACGACGATTTCAGCGCGCTCCTGAACGTCCATGGCCGTTCCCTGAACGGCACCGCCGCCATCTTCCGTGCCAACATCTTCACCAAGGGCAGCAACAAGCTCAATGGCAACTATATCCCCGGCACCGTCTTCTTCGACGCCGGCAACAACAATCCGCAGAAGTATGACGGCATCGGCACCAGCCTGAACATGTCATATCGGCTGCCGGGCATGGTGCTCACGTCGATCACCGGCTACGAGACCACCCACGGCTACAGCCGCGGCGACATCGACGGCGGTAACCTGTCGGGTCCGGGCGTCATCTTCTTCCCGTCCGACACCCAGGACGGTCTCGATTATCTGCATCAGTTCACCCAGGAACTGCATTTGGCCAGCGACTATGGCGCCTCAAGCCCCTGGTTCTGGCAGGTCGGCGCATTCTATTTCTCGACCGACTACCAGGACACCACCAATCCCTTCTTCATTCCCCCGACCCATGTGCGCCAGGGCAACACCTCCTATGCGCTGTTCGGCCAGTCCAGCTACAAGGTCACCGACGCCTTCACCGTCACTGCCGGCGTCCGCTGGACCAGCGACGTGAAAGACATGACCGCCAACGGCCCGCTGGACACCATCGCCGTGCCCGTCAAGGCGACGGGCAGCAATGTCAGCTGGGACGTCAGCCTCGCCTATGCCGTCACCGATGACGTGAACGTCTATAGCCGCGTGGCGACAGGCTTCCGCGCGCCCTCGATCCAGGGCCGCAACGTCGCCTTCAACACGCCGCCCGGCAACTACTCCGTCGCCCGGTCCGAAACCGTCACCTCCTATGAGGCCGGTATCAAGACCGAGCTGCTGGACCACAGGCTGCGGCTGAACTTCGACGGCTTCACCTATTACATCCACAATCCTCAATTCTCGGCGGTGGGCGGCGCGGCCGTGGGCAACTCCATCGTGCTCTTGAACGCGCGGGGCGGCCAGGCCTCGGGCCTGGAACTGGATGCCCAGTGGCTGCCGACCGACAATCTGCTGCTCAACCTGGGCGCCAGCTGGACGCATACGGCGATACACGATTCCAACCTGACCACGGGGATTTGCGCCCAGTGCACGGTGACCGATCCGCTGGATGCCAGGGGCAACGCCATTCTGGACGGCAATCCGTTCCCCCAGGCGCCGGACTTCCTGGTGTCGACCAGCGCGAAATACACCTATCCGCTGGCGGGCGGGGACTCGCTGTTCTTCTACACAAACTGGTGGTGGCAGGGTTACACCAACTTCTTCCTCTATACGTCCCGGGAGTTCCACTCCAACGGCAACTATGAGGGCGATATCAAGCTCGGCTACACCTTCCCGGGCAGCAAGGTCGATCTGTATGGCTATGTCCAGAACGTCACCGACAAAGCGAACGTGCAGGGCGCCATCGACTTTGACGACCTGACCGGTTTTGTCAGCGATCCGCGCGTGTTCGGCGTCGGGTTCGATTATCATCTTTAGCTGAACCCCTCCGGCGCAGCTTGGTCTGCCTGCGGCAGACACGTCGCTGCGCCACCTCCCCTTTCAGTGTGCTGCGCACGCAAAGGGGAGGCGGGAGGGCGGCTTAAGCAAAAAAAGCCGCCACGGTAATCGTGGCGGCTTTTACGTTCCGAGGATGCCCGGGCCTACGGCACCAGGCTTATGGGACGAGTTTGGCGATCCAGTTGGGCAGGGCGAATGCCGCGGCGTGGACCTGCGGATTGTAATAGTCACATTTCAGCTTCATGCGCTTGTAGGCGGCTGTGGCTTTCTTGATGCCGGCGGGCGTGCCCAACGGCTTACCGCCCTTGGTCGCCCAACTGAGGGCCATGAAGCCGCCGATGTAGGTGGGCACCACCGTCAGATAAAGGCCGCAGCGGGGAAAGAAGCGCGACAGTTCCTCAAGCGCCTCGGTGATCTCCCACGGCTGGTAGAAGGGCACCCCGGTCTGAAAGGTGGCATAGCCGCCCTTCTTCAGCGCGCCCTTCACGCGGTCGTAAAAGGTCTCACCGAACAGGGCCTTGCCCGGCCCCACCGGATCGGGACGGTCGGCGATGATCAGGTCGAAGCGGTTCCTGCTCTCCTTGCGCCCCAGATATTCGAAGGCGTCCGCCACCTCGATCTTCATGCGCCGGTCGCGGAAGGCCCTGGCGTTGATCTCGCCGAAATGCTTGCGGCACAGCTCGATCACCTGGCCGTCGATGTCGACCAGCACCACTTCCTTGACAGTCTTGTGCTTGAGCGCCTCGTCGGCGATCGACAGGTCGCCGCCGCCCACGATCATCACCCGTTCGACCTTGCCATGCTCCAGCATGGGCAGGTGGGTCAGCATGTCGGCATAGGCGCTCTCATCCCGGCTGGTGATCTGGACGATGTCATCCAGGGTCATCACCCGCCCGTTTGCGACCGTGTCGAAGATGCGGATCTGCTGGAACTGGCTCTTCTCGTCCGCCAGCACACGGGTGACCTCCATCGACTGGGCATAGCCCTTGTGGAGGCGCTCGGTGGCGAGGCGTGCCTTGCCCGTGCGGCCGGCTGAGCGGGCGCTGGCGAGCTTTCGGGTCGGCTGTGGCTGGGAACGGGCCATACACGGTTCCTTAAGTATTGTGACAGGCCGCCAGTGGCCGTCTCGCGTCGCCGTATAGGGCGCGCTGGCGCCGCTGTCTACCATTCGGGCGCACGCATCTAATGCCGATGCGGCGGGGCTTTTGCAGTCATCGCGGCTTGCCGGCATGGCGCTGGTGAAGGCGCGTGGCGGCACTGTTCCGGTGTCCGCCGGCGCTCCGCGCGGCCGGTTGGGCAGCGTAGTCGGCTGGTGACTGTGGGTAAAAAAAATTCCTCCGGGGCAAATTTTTTCTTGCATGGGGGGGAGGTTGGTCTTATCTCCCAACTCGACCCCGCGAGAAAAAAAGCGGGAAAAGCGGCGTAGGGCAGCCCCCTCCGTCGCTTTCTTCATTAAGGCGCGTCCGGAAGTCCACAAGGCCAAGGCGCAGGTGTCAACTCTAAGACGGGTAGGTGCTTGAATGGCTCGACTCAATCTGGTGGCGGCGAACAAGATCCCGCAAAAGGAAAAGGCTCCCCGCAATCGGGCAACGACGCGCCCGGTGCCTGTCGTCGTTCCGGCTTCGAATGACGACCAGAAGGATCATTTCATCACGCGCAATGGGCTGCGCTATGCCGGCAGCCATCTGATCATCGACCTTTGGGAAGCCAAGGGGCTGGACGAGCGTGAGCGCATCGAGAATGCGCTGATCGATGCTGTCACGGCTGCGGGTGCGACTCTGCTGCATATCCACCTCCACAAGTTCGAGGAGGGTGGCGGCATCTCGGGCGTGGCGGTGCTGGCGGAAAGCCACATCAGCGTGCACACCTGGCCCGAAATGGGCTATGCCGCGTTCGACGTCTTCATGTGCGGCGATGCCGAGCCGCGCAAGGCGCTGGACGTGTTCAAGAAGGCCTTCGAACCTGGCCGCATCGTGGTCGGCGAGCACAAGCGCGGCGTCGTCTGACGCGGCTTGAGCGGCCCTGGCGGCACCGCGCACTTCGCGCGCCAGCCGGTGCGGGCGCCCAGCCGCTGCAAGGCGCGATCAAATCGTACTGAAAAGGCGGGTGCTCCCTGGGCGCCCGCCTTTTCATTGCCGGACCGGGCCCTGTCGGGATGGCTTCGTTCGGCCGCGGGAATGTCCCAGGTCACCCCGAAGCGTTCAGTTTGTAGGCCAGTGTCAGGCGCTCTTCATAGCAGTCCCGGGTGGGCACATTGCCCCGGTGCAGGATGGCGCCGCGCGCCACCACCACCCGGCCGGGCCGGGGCGACACCACCAGCTCGGCATCGTAATCGTCATTGTAATAGATGGTCTCTCCGCCCCAGTCCGGCTGCCATGTGAGGTTGGCATAATAGAGCGCGGTGACATGGGCCTGTTCGGGCGGACAATCGCGGTGGATGTAATAGCTGTCTCCGAACAGGCTGGAATTCACATAGGCGCGCTGGTCGGCGAATTTTTCGCCGGGAAACATTTCCTCGGTGATCTTGCGCAACTGTTGCAGGAAGCGGTTGTTGCCCATCTGGCCGGCGGCGATTTCGGAGATCGAGGCCATGCCCGGCACGTCGGGGCGGCTCTTCTCCTTGCGCCGGTAGTTCAGGGTCTTCACCAGCAGGCCGACACGGCTAACCGTTTCGCCGTCCACCATGTTGTCACAGACAAAGACCTCACGCCCGCTGATCATGGCGCGCCGCACATGAGGCGCTGCGCCGGTCACGAGATCCCCGTCCTGGCCGGTGCGCCGCCCGCGATCCGCCCCGCGATCCGCATCGTCTTCACGCTATCTCTGTCCGCACAAAGTTACCGGCTCAAGGTTAGACGCCGGCCGCGGCGAACGCCATGCCGTCCCGACGGCTTGATTCCTCATGGCGTTGGCAACCTGAGGTCCATTTGTGCGCCCTGGCCAGGTGCGCTGGAAAGCTGCATCGCCCCGCCCATGCTGCGCGCCAGCTCCATGGCAATGGCCAGGCCCAGGCCCGCCCCGGTGACCGCGCCCGGCCGGTTGAAGCGCTGGAACGCGCGCCCGGCGCTGTACCGCTCGACCTCCGAAAAGCCGCTGCCACTGTCGGCGACCTTCACGATACCGGCCGGTCCCTCGAATCGCACCTGAAGGTGCACCCAGCCGCCCTCGGCGGTATAGGTCAGCGCATTGTCCAGCAGCGCCACCAGGACACGGCGCACCCCTTTCGGGTCCGCCCGCACCAGGCCCGGCTCGGCAAAAGTCAGACACAGCGCGACGCGCCGTGAAAAGGCGCGGCCCTGCTGCTCCTCGACAACATCCGCGGCCAGCGCCGCCAGATCCACCGGCTCGGACGTCAGGGGATAACGCCCGGCCTCGAGGTTGGCGAATTCCAGGATGTCGCCGATGCGTCCGTGCAAGGCGCGTCCCGCACGGGCGATGTCGCGGGCATATTCGCCATATTTGGGATGGCCGGGCGGTCCATAAAGGCCATCGCCGATGATCTCCGAAAATCCGATCACCGCGTTCAGCGGTGTTCTCAGTTCATGGCTCATGTGCGCCACGAATTCGGACTTGGCGCGCAGCGCCTCGGCCGCGCCCCGTTCGGCATGGGCAAGGCGCACCATCAGCCGGGCTTCGGCAGGCCGTGTGGAGCGCAGCGCCTTGAGGCTGCGCGCGGCCCGCGCATGGCGTTCGAAGGCGCCCACGAACACCACCGCCAGCCATGCGCCGGCCAGCGCCGGGCCCAGGATCACGAACAGATAGAGCGGCAGGATTGCAGTCCAGCCGGCCAGCGCCAGCTTTTCGTCGAGGCGGGTTTGCACGGCCAGCGGCCAGCCCGGCACGGGCGCGGCAATGGCATCGGGCGGCAGTTGCGCCGTCGGCACCAACTGTGCGCCTCTTACCAGCGCTGTCGGATCGAACACCACGGCGATGCTGCGGCCGTCACGGTGCAAGCCTCCCTCGTGCAGGCCCATCCCCCAGGTGAACAGGCGACGCTCGCCGGCGAAGGTTGGCGGTTTGGCCACCGTCCCCGGC
Source organism: Pseudomonadota bacterium (assembly GCA_048498895.1). Taxonomy (GTDB): domain Bacteria; phylum Pseudomonadota; class Alphaproteobacteria; order Micropepsales; family Micropepsaceae; genus Rhizomicrobium. The sequence continues at coordinate 9,937 of JBEHXB010000017.1, read as the reverse complement.
CTGAGCGTGGCGATCACCATCCCGTTGGCGTCGAACAGGGCGATATTGCGGATCGAAGGCTCGGCACGCGCCAGTGCCGGGTGCAGCGTATCGGCATAGAGCCTGCCCAGCCGGGCATAGCGGTCCAGCGCCAGGCCTGCCGCGCGGGCCAGGTCGGCGGTGTGAAGCTGTTGGTATCGGGTGGCCTCGGCCAATGCCTGGGCGCGGTCAAGTCGCATCTGGATCACGGCGGCGGCGGCGAAGCTGCCAAAGATCAGGATGATGCAGACCGGAACGGTAAGGCGCGCATCGCGCATCAGGCGGCGCCATATCATCGCCCCGCCGCTCGCCGCCAAAGCCCCAGTCAAAGCCGCTGACCGGGCCATCCCCCCACCTCGGTGATTCGTTTTGACGATTATGGGAGTGAGCGGAGAATCAGCAAATCCTCCGATGGCGGATTTGCCCCCGCGAATGCCCGCGTGGCGGGCCGGTAATCCGGACGCGGCCTATCCAAGCATCTTGCCGGTGACTTCGAACAGGTTGGGCGAGATGGCCGTCTGTGCGTGGATGGCCTCCAACTCGTGGCGCATCAGGGCCTGGCGCGCGCCGTCATAACGCCGCCAGCTTTCGAAGGCGCCAGCCAGCCGTGCGGCGACCTGCGGATTGATGGGGTCCAGCGTCCGGATCACCCCGCCCACGAGCCGGTATCCGGCACCGTCGGCGCGGTGAAAGTGCAGATGGTTACCGCTGAAGGCGCCCACCAGCGCGCGCACGCGGTTGGGATTCTTGATGTCGAATGCGGGATGCTTCATCAGCGCCTTCACCGCCTCCGCCGTGCCCGGCAGGGGCGATCCGGCCTGCAGCGCCATCCATTTGTCCAGGACGAGCGGATCGGCGCGGAAGCGGTCATGGAAATGCGTGAAGGCCGCATCCGTCAGCGGCGATTCCATGCGCGCCAGCGCGGCCAGGCCCGCGATCATGTCGGTCATGTTGGTGGCGGTGCGGTAATGCGCGTCGGCCAGCCCCGCCGCCGCCTCGTCGTCGGCGGCGGTCAGGTAGCGCAGGCAGGCGTTGCGCAGCGCGCGCATGCCTGCGCTGGCCGCATCGGGGCTGTAGTCGCCTTCCACGCGCATGTGCTCGTAGAGTTCGGCCAGCCGCTTGCCGTGCGCCGCGGCGATGTCGCGGATCAGGGTGACGCGCGCGGCATAAAGGCCATCGGGATCGACCGGCGCGGGAGCGCGCGTGGCCATCTCATTTTCGGTGGGCGGCATCAGCATCTGTGCCGCGAATGCCGGGTCTTCGCCGGCGCGCTCCAGCACGTCGGCGATGGCGCCCAGATAAAGGCGGTCGCACGTCCCCGGCTTCAGCGTTCCGGCGCGCGCTGCCCCGGCCATGTCCAGAAGGATGTCGCCGGCCAGCACCTGGCCGGATTCCCAGCGGTTGAAGGCATCGGCATCGCGGCCCATAAGGCGGGCCCGCGCCGCCCGGTCCAGCGGCGTCCGGAAGATGACGGGTGCCGAGAAGCGCCGCCCCAGCGAAAGCAGCGGCGGCCCGGCGATGCCTGTGAAGACAAAACGCTGCTGCGCCTGCGTCAACTCCAGCACGCGTTCGTCCGGTCCGGCCTGGTTCTCGCCTTCCAGCGTCAGGGGCAGGGGTTTTCCCATCCCGTCCACCAGCCCCACGCGCACGGGAATGTGCATGGGCTTTTTCTCCGGCTGGCCCGGCGTGGGCTCCAGCGTCTGCCTGAGTTCCAGCACATAGGTCTGGGCAGCCGGGTCGTATGCGCCGGTTGCCGTGACCACCGGCGTGCCCGCCTGGCGGTACCACAGCCGGAATTGGGTCAGCTCGCGCCCGCAGGCGTCCTCGAAACACTTGACCCAGTTCTCGATGGTGGTGGCCTGGCCGTCATGGCGCTCGAAATAAAGGTCGGTCGCCCTGCGATAGCCCTCATCGCCCACAAGCGTCTTGAGCATGCCGATGACTTCGCTGCCCTTCTCGTAGATGGTCGATGTGTAGAAATTGTTGATCTCGATATAGCTTTCGGGCTGCACCGGATGGGCCAGGGGACCCGCATCCTCGGGAAACTGGCGCGCGCGCAGCGCCCGCACATCCTGGATGCGCTGCACGCCATGACTGCGCATGTCGCCGGAAAAGCTCTGGTCGCGGAAGACGGTCAGCCCTTCCTTCAGCGACAGCTGGAACCAGTCGCGGCAGGTGACCCTGTCGCCGGTCCAGTTGTGGAAATATTCGTGGGCCACCACGCCTTCGATTCGGGCAAAGTCGTCGTCCGTGGCGGTCTCGGGCGATGCCAGCAGCACCTTGTCGTTGAAGATGTTGAGGCCCTTGTTCTCCATCGCCCCCATGTTGAAGGCGCTGACTGCCACAATCATGAAGATATCCAGGTCGTATTCGCGGCCATAGGCCTCTTCATCCCATTTCATCGCCCGCTTGAGCGAATCCATGGCATAGCGCGCGCGCGGCTCGTTGCCGTGCTCGACGTAAATCACCAGCTCGACGGCGCGGCCGCTCATGGTGACGAAGCAGTCACGGATGTGTCCCAGATCGCCCGCCACCAGCGCGAAGAGGTAGGACGGCTTTGGGAAAGGATCGTGCCAGACGGCGAAATGGCGCCCATCGCCCAGCCTGCCGCTGTCGATGCGGTTGCCGTTGGAGAGCAGCACCGGATACTGCTCCTCGTCCGCCTCGATGCGCACGGTGAAGACCGAAAGATTGTCCGGCCGGTCCAGAAAATAGGTGATGCGGCGAAATCCTTCGGGCTCGCACTGGGTGCAGAACATTCCGTTGGAAACGAAAAGTCCTTCCAGCGCCGTATTGGCGGCCGGCGAAATCTCGCTGACCACTTCCAGGCTGAAGCGGTCGGGGACCCCGGGGATGGTAAGGCTCTTGCCGTCCACCAGATAGCCGCCGGCGAAACCATTCTGGCCGGCCCCGCTTTCGCGGATACTCAGTGAGCGCCCGTCCAAAGTGACCGACAGCAGCTTCTGCTCTTCGCCCTGCAGCACCAGCGGGCCGGAGCCATCGCGGCGTTCGATCTCAAGGCGCGACCTGACCCGGGTCGTTTCGGGACCCAGCGCGAAATCCAGCTGAACGGTGATGATGTGGAATTCCGGCGCCTGGTAGTCGGCAAGGTGGATGGCGCGCGGTTCTTCGGTACGCATGACGGTCTCGCAAATCGGGGAGACGGTTTTATAGCCCGCCCGCGAACGGACGGCATGGGAAAATCAGTAGACCTGCAGGATCGTCATGTCACGGTCCTTGTAGACCGGCGAATATGCCCGGCGATAGGCCGCTCTGTCGCCGTCCGCCGCCCGCCAGCGGAACTGGCCGGGGCGGGGTGCGTGCAGGATGATGTATTTGACATGGGCGGCGGCAAGCTGCCGGCGCTGGAGGTCCAGGTCCCCGGTTTCCAGCCGGTCCAGCAGGGTGGCGCCCATTCGCCGCGCGGTCTCGCCTGCCACGATGGGCCTGCCATGACAGGCCGACAGCATCATGTAGGCGTTGCCGTTCTCATAGCCGCCCGGCAAGTCCAGAACGCCAAACCCGGTATCGGGATCGCTGGCGATCTTCGACAGCGCCGGCGGGCACGCGGCGGCCGTCAGCGCTATCGCCGATGGGACAGGATAAAAGTCCCCGACCATCAGCGTTGCGGCCAGCAACATGCCCGCGCGCCGAAACGCGCCGCCATTCAGGGCCAGCCGCAACGCCTGGCCCACCCCCAGCCCCAGGAACAGATAGACCATCACGATGGCGCGGGCAGGCGTTCTGACATTGGCGAGAAAGGGCACCTTGGACAGGGCCGCGCCGGGCATGTGCAGCCAGGTGAGCACATGGCCACCGACATGCAGGCAGTCGCCGCTGGCGATGGCGGCAAAGAAGATCATGCCGCCCAGTGCATAGCGCAGCAGCCTGCGGTCCGTGTCCGGCGCCTTGCGCGTCAACCACAACGCCGCGACAAAGACGGCGGACGCGACCAGGCCCAGATAGACAGTGTCTTCCCAGGCGTTGCCGGTCAGCGCGGCATAGACACCCTTGCCCCATGCGGCCATGACGTGGGTGGGCGGGAAGGCGAGGTAAGCCGCCAGGTCCGCCACGAACATGTTGCTGCCAAGGTAATAGACTTTCGAATCCAGGCCGGACATCGCCATCGGCGCCAGCCAGGGCAGCAGAAGGGTGGTGGCGCCCGCGCACACCAGCGCAGGCGCGATGAAATTCCAGCCCCACGGCCAGCGCCCTGCGCGGACGCGCAGGTACAGAAGGTGAAAGGCCATGAAATAAAAGAGATAGAAGAAATAATACCAGCAGGAGAGTGCGCTCAGCCCGTCCAGCAGCGCCGCCAGCGCCAGGAGGCGAAGGCTGCGGCGTTCCAACGCCACCAGATAGCAAAGCACGAACACGGGCAGAAATTCGATGGTGGCGACATGGGCGTGGTGCATCGCCTGCGCGACGTGCCAGGGGTTGAAGGCGAAAAGAAAGCCGGCCGCCGCGGCCGCAATGTCACGGCTCGGTCCGTCTTTCAGCAAATGGCGCGCCAGGTAAAAGGCGCCCGCCGCGCCCAGCGGAAACGATGCCAGCAGCGTCAGGTTGTGAAGCGTCACAAGGGTGGCGAAATCCCCGCCCAGCAGCCGCGCCAGCAATGCCACCACCGCCACCTGCGGATAGGCGAAGGAGTGATAGTAGAGCGGCGTGCCTTCCGGGAAGCGGATCTGAAGGGTATTGAAGAAATCATGCCAGCCGGTGGTGTTCGCCGCATGCCAGCTGTTCCAAAGGTCCTGCATGTTGTCTTCCGGCGGCCCCGGCAGCGCGCTCGCAAGATGGCGCAGCAGCGGCCAGAACCACAGCGCGGTCAGCAATGAGAATCCGGCCAGCACCAGCGCGGCGCGCCATAGATGCGCGCGGACTTTCCAGATGGAAACGGGCGGCCGCTCGATCCCGGCAGGCAGGTCGAGCGTCGTCATCGGCTCTCTCCGTCGTGCTTGATTCCAGGGTCCTTATTCCGGGGCGCCTGGCCTCAGCTCGCGCGCCCGACTTCGGACAGGATGTCCTGGGCGCGGTGCGCCAGCTCGGCAAGCACGTTGGGCATGTCCTCTCCCGACTTGCGGGCCCAGTCCACAAGTGCGCCCGCGAACTCGGCCAGTTGCGGCGCATAGGCGATCAGTCGCGCCTGCTCCTCGATCTTCAGCGGATCCAGGTCATATTCGGCACCCGGCACGCGCCAGCCGCCCCACTCGGTATCGCCGGTTATGACCACCGGATAGGTGCCCGGCACCGGGTGGCGGGCACAGTCTTCCGCCGGCTGCCACTTGTTGCGGGCCCGCACCACACGCCAGTTTTTGTCGGTCTGGATGCCGCGTTCGCCCAGCGGCTCCTCGCTCAGCAGTTCTTCGGCGGCAAATTCGCGGCCCAGCCCGACATCGTAGTGGATGCGGATGGGCTCATCGATGCCCTTTGCCCAATGCGGCACGACATGTTCGATCAGCGCCCAGGTGCCGACCGGCTTCACATAGACCCGCTGGTTCTTGTGGAACTGCGCTTTTGCCATCGGGGATTTCCGGGTTCTACGGACACGAGCCTACCCGGACTGCTGTTAAGTCGCGGTTAAGAGGACGGCGCAGATTGCACGGGTGCCGGCGGTTCAGGCCTTCGCCAGCCACGCCAGTTCCGTTGCCAGGGCCACATTCTGGCCCACCACGATGATAGCCAGGGCGGGCGCGGTTTCGGCCGCTTCCGCCATGCCGCCAAGGGTGGTGACGCGCACCTCCTGGTCTGGCCTTGTCGCATTGGCGACGATGGCCGCCGGTTCGTCCGCCGGCCGGCCGGCGCCCATCAACGCCTCTGCTATCTCGCCTGCGAATTTGCGCGCCATGTAGAAGACAAGCGTGGGCGCGCCGCGCGAAACCGCGGTCCAGTCCAGCCGGGTCAGCTTGCCGTCGCTGCCATGGCCGGTGATGAAGGTGACGGCATGGTTGGTGTCGCGATGCGTGACGGGAATGCCGGCATAGGCGAGGCCGCCGATACCCGCGGTGACCCCCGGCACGATGCGGAACGGCACGCCGGCCCGCGCCAGCGCCTGGGCTTCCTCGCCGCCGCGGCCAAAGACAAAGGGGTCGCCGCCTTTCAGGCGAAGAACGCGCTTTCCTTCGCCCGCCAGCCTTACCAGCATCTCGGAAATCTCGTCCTGCCTGCAGGAGCGCACCCCCGCGCGTTTTCCGGCATAGATCTTCTCTCCCCGCGCCGGCGCAAGCAGCGCCTGATCGACCAGCGCATCGTGCAAGATCACGTCGGCCTGGGTAATTGCCTTCAGCCCGAGCGCGGTGATCAGGCCTGGATCGCCGGGACCGGCGCCCACCAGCCAAACCCAGCCGGGCATCAGGTCGGGCAAATTCAGGGCAGCAAATGCATCAGCCATTTCACATCCAGACCATTACTTGTCAGAGTATAGCCATGGCGGCCCGGCCTGACACCGGCGCCGGCCGCAGGGCAGGCGAGCGCGGCGTTATCTCGCAAGAAGAAGGGAAGGGTGACGACATGGACCGGCGGAGGGTGATGGGAATTGGCGTGGCGGCGGCATTGGCGGGCCCAGGCCTCGCGGACGGCGCGCGCGCGCAGGTCATGCGCGACGAGCCGGGGTATCTGCCCGGCGATTCCACCGAGTTCGTGCCACTGTGGCCAGGTACCCCGCCCGGGGGGGAGGGCGTTCACCAGACCCTGAAAGTCACCGATGAGATCGAGCCCGACGGCTTTCACGTGCGCGCCATCAGGCAGATCCAGACGCCGGGTTTCTTTGTCTGGCGCCCGGCCAACCCCAACGGGCTGGGGCTTCTGATCATTCCCGGCGGCGGCTATGCCGTCGAGGGAGCCGATCGCGGCGGGCGCGAGATCGCCGAGCATTTCACCGCTCTGGGCATCACCTGTTTCATTCTGCGCTATCGCCTGCCCGCCGAGGGCTGGGCAGCAAGGGCCGACGTGCCGCTGCAGGATGCTCAGCGGGCGATGCGGCTGATCCGTGAGGGGGCTCGCCAATACCACATCGACCCGGCCAGGCTGGCGGCAATGGGTTTTTCCGCCGGCGGGCATCTGGCGGCCTCGCTGGCAACGCGTCACGCCGCGCCCGTCTATGATCCGGTGGACATGAGCGATGCCATTCCCGCCCGTCCCATGGTGGCCTGCCTGATGTACCCGGTCGTCACCATGGGCCAGGGCGCCCATGCCGGATCGGTGGACAAGCTTCTGGGCCCCAATCCCTCGGCGGCGGCGATCGACGCCAATTCCATCGAACGCCATGTGCCGCCCATCACGGTGCCCTGCTTCATTGCCCTGGCGGCGGACGACACTGTCGTACCCCCTTTTCCCAATGGCATCGCCCTCTTTGGCGCGCTCCGCCAGCAGCAGATAGCGGCGGCGCTGCATGTGTTCGAGGAGGGCGGTCACGGCTTTTCCCTGCACTGGGCCAAGGGCAAGCCGTGTGCCGCCTGGCCCGGCCTGTTCACCGCCTGGGCGGCGACGCACGGCTTTACGGCTTGAGCGCCTTCAGCAGCGCGGCGTGGAAGCGCGCTGGGTCCTGAATCTGGGGTGAATGGCCCAGGTCCGCAAATTCTATCAGCGTGCCGCGGGGAATGCGCTTGATCGCGTCCTTGGCCAGCACCGGATAATTGCCGAGCTTTGCGCGCAGCGCCGGCGGCGCGTACTGCTTGCCCGGCGCGGTGTTGTCATGGTCGCCGACGATCAGCACCACCGGCATGGCGAATTTGCCGAACTCGTGGATCACCGGCTGGGTATAGATCATGTCGTAGGTCAGGGCGCTGTTCCACGCCACGATGTCCTTGCCCGGCCCGCGATACATCCCCGCCAGCATCTGTACCCATTTCTCGTATTCCGGCTTCCAGGTGCCGGCATAATAGGTATTGCGCTCATAGGTGCGGATGCTGTCTGCGCTGGTCTTCAGCTGCGCCTGGTATTGCGCGTCCACGCTCTGCCACGGCACACCCTTGGCGCGCCAGTCCTCCAGACCCAGCGGATCGACCATCACCAGCTGTTCGGTGTCGGCGGGGAAGGTCAGGGCATAGCGCGCCGCCAGCATGCCGCCCATCGAATGGCCCATGACGATGGCGCGCCTGATGCCCAGCGATTGCAGCAACGCATGCGTGTTCGAGGCAAGCTGCTCGAATGTGTACTGGTAATGAGCGGGCTTGGTGGATTTGCAGAAGCCGACCTGGTCCGGCGCGATGACCCGAAAGCCCGCATCCGTCAGCGCGTGGATGGTGCCTTCCCAGGTGGCGGCGCAAAAATTCTTGCCGTGCAGCAGCACGACGGAGCGGCCGTTCGGTTTGGCGGGCGCCACGTCCATATAGGCCATGTCCAGCTTCTGCCCCTGCGAGGTGAAGTGGAAATGCGAAACCGGGAAGGGGTAGGTGAAGCCTTCCAGCATCGGGCCATAGGCGGGACCGCCATCGGCAGCCAGCACGGGTGTGGCCGTCAACAGCGCGGCCAGCGTTAGCGCAAGTCTCATGGTCCGACTTTACGCCTTGTCGCCCAAAGGGAAAGAGTGTGATGCTGGCGCGGGGCCAAAGGGAGTTGCGGGGATGGATCGCCGGGAATTGATGGGGCTTGGAATCGCCGCCGTGGCGCTGCCTGGGCGGGCGCTGGCCGACACGGTGGTCAAGGGTGATGGCGTGATCGCCAGTGACCCGAAAGAGAATATCCTTTTGTGGCCTGGCATGCCGCCGGGCGGTGAAGGCCTGACGCTGCCGCCCATCCGCGTCACCAACCATGAGCCGCCCTACATCACGCCGGTCGATCGCGCCGTCGACCAGGTTGGCCTGCCGGTGATGAATGTGCTGCGGCCCGCGCGACCGGACGGTTCGGCCATGATCATCGCGCCGGGCGGCGGCTATGTCCGCGAGATGCTGGACTTCGAAGGCATGGATGTCGCGCGCCGTTTCAACCAGGCGGGCGTGACCTGCTTCGTGCTGCGCTACCGGTTGCCGGGGGAAGGTTGGGGCCGCCGCCAGGACGTCCCGCTGCAGGATGCCCAGCGCGCCATGCGGCTGGTTCGCTTCCACGCGGCGCATTATGGCATCGATCCGGTGCGCATCGGATTCATGGGATTTTCGGCGGGCGGGCATGTGGCCGCCTCGATCGCTACGCGCTTTGCGGCGAACGTCTATGCCCCGGTCGACGCCGCCGACCGGGGCGATGCACGTCCCAGCTTTTCGCTGCCGATGTATCCGGTCATCACCATGGGCGAAGGCTGTCATGCCGGTTCGCGCGACCATCTGCTGGGCGACGACCCGTCGGCCGAGATGATCGCGGCGTACTCCTGCGAAAAGACCGTGTCGGCCGATACCCCGCCCACTTTCCTGTGCCTTGCGGCTGACGATACCACGGTGCCGCCGCTGCCCAATGCGATGGCCTATTACCTTGCCTTGCAGCAGGCGAGGGTGCCGTCCGAAATTCACCTGTTCGAGGTTGGCGGTCACGGCTTCGGCCTGGCGCGCGCGGTGGGCAAGCCCTGTGCGGTGTGGCCCGACCTGGCGCTGGCCTGGGGCCGCCAGCACGGCTTCTTCAAGGCTTAGGCGGCGCGGCGCAGGCGCACGAAATCCAGCGCAGTGTCCAGCACGGCGATTCCCGCGCCGTCCCGCACCGCATTTTCGCTGAGATGGCGGCGGAACAGCCGCGCGCCGGGACGGCCATTGAAAAGACCCAGCATGGGCTTGATCAGGGGATGCAGCCGCGCGCCGGCTTTAAGGCAGCGGGCGACATGCTCGCGATAGGCGCCAACCGCCGCGTCCAGGTCCACGGGCGGCGCGCCGAAGAAACGCGCATCGACTTGGCTCAGCAGCGCCGGATTCTGGTAGGCGGCGCGGCCCAGCATCACGCCATCGACATGGTCCAGGTGCGCCGCTGCCTGCTCCAGGTCGGCGATGCCACCATTGACCAG
>JBEHXB010000016.1:0-16394 GCA_048498895.1 Pseudomonadota bacterium | reverse complement strand
AGCCAGCCGGGATTGGTGGTGTACCAGACCAGCGGATGGCCGCGCAGGGAAAGCCCATTGGCGCTGGCGAAGGCGAACAGCCTGTCGAGCGCGGAAAAGTCGTATTGTCCGGGCTGGGGCTCCAGCGCGCCGCGTTTCATTTCATATTCGGGTACGATCTGTGCGGCTTCCGCCAGGAGCACGGGCGGGAAGTCGGCGTCCTTCAATTCGTAGGAGGCAGCGGCGGTGCCGAAGACGAATCCCTTGCCGGCGGCAAGACCGCGCAAGGTGCGCAGATCCTGTGCCCCAGCGGGGGTCGCCAGGGTGGCGGCGCCTGCCGCCAGCAGCGCGCGCCGCGTGATCATGCCTGTTCCAGCGCGCGGGGACCGTCGCTGGATTGGGGTTCGCGCAGGCCGACTTTCAGCCAGCGGATCGCGTGGTCCGCGACCCGCCGATAGCGCTGGCCCAGGAAAATCTGCAGGAACACGATTACGGCCAGGCGCGGCGCGTAGCAGCCCCGCAGCACAGCGCCCATGTAGAGGGCAAGCGCGGCGAATGGATGTTCGCGGGCGATCAGCTTGGCATAGGCCCAGCCGCGGCCGCCATGATAGGCCCGCGCCGGAATCGCCGGACGCAGCCGCTCCAGCCAGGCGCCAAAGCGCTGACCGCGCCGCGCCGCGGACGTGCGGTTCGGATCGGCCATGTCCATCCACACCGCGCCGGGCTCGTTGACCATCCTGAAACGGCAGCCCGCCAGATAGAGGCGCAGGGCGAAATCGGCGTCCTCGGCGATGCGCAGCACATGGTCGTAATGTATGCGCCGGGCCATCTGGCGTTCGACCACGATGGTGATGGTGGGCACAAAGCCCCGCTCGGCCAGAAGGTAGGTGGCCATGTGCTCGCCTTCACCGATGGCGCGCGGCGGCTTGAGGATCACCCGGCCAGGGCCGCGATAGACGCGGATGCGGGCATAGCCGACGACGCTGCCGTCGGTGTCCGCGAGCAGGATATGCATCCGTTCCAGATGGTGGGGCAGGAAAACGTCGTCGGAATCCAGCGGCGCGATGAAACGGCCGCGCGCCGCGTCGATGGCGGCGTTGCGGGCCGCTCCGCCGCCGGCATTTTCCTGGCGGAAGAAACGGATGCGCGGATCGGCGAAACTTTCGGCCACCGCGCGGGGATCATCCCTGGAGCCGTCATCGACCACCACGATTTCGAAATCCTGGCAGGTCTGGGCAAGCACGGACTGAAGCGCGCGCCGAAGGGGGCCGGCGCGGTTGTAGACGGGGATGATGACGCTGAAGAACGGGGCCGTCATGACTGCTTCTGTTTATACAGCTTCGGTTAACGAATTGCCCCGGCGCGCCGGTTCAGCCGCGCAGCCGGCGGATGGGCGGCCGGCCCAGGGCGGCGATGACCATGAGCATGGCGGCCCAGCTCACCGCGTCGCCCTCCAGGAAGTCGCTCTCCATGAAATTGTGCAGCACCAGGAAGGTGAAGAGGGCCAGCAGCATCGGCTTGAAGGCGTCGTCATCCATGTCCAGCGCCCAGAAGCGGCGCAGCGGCAGGACGATGGTGGCCAGAAGGGTCAACAGCAAGCCGATGCCACCGATGGTGACCAGGATCTGAAGATAGCCGTTATGGCCGTGGCTGACCGCTTCGACCCAGCTTGCGCCCACATAATCGTGCAGCGGCGACAGCCCGCCGGTGTCGGTGAAGGTGCCGAAGCCCGATCCCAGCAGCGGATGGTCGGCGATGTAGCGCAGCTCGGCCGCCCAGATCGCGGCGCGGCCGGTGAATTCGCGCGGGTCTTCCAGCAGGCCGGCGATGGTGTTCGCATCCAGCAGCGCGAAGCTGACCAAGGCTCCCAGCAGCAGCAGCGCGGCCACGCAAAGGATGGTGCGCGACAGCCCGTCACGCCAGCCCAGCCGGTAGAAAAGCCCCGCCAGCAGCGCCACGGGCAGCAGGCCCATCGAAGTCTTGGAGCGGGTCATTACAAGGAAGAAGACGGCGGCCGCGGCAATGCCAATGCCGATGAGGTTCTTCCAGCCGGTGCGGGTGAAAAGGAACAGGATGGCGGTGATGGCGCATACCGCGCCGGCGATGTTCTTGTGGCCGTAAAGCCCGCGCCAGTTGCCGACCAGCGCCGGGTCTGTCTCGCCCGCCAGATGGCGCGCCACGGGGACCAGGGGAATGGAAATGAAGTTGACCAGCAGCACCACGGCCATGAGCCAGCGCCACCACAGGAACGCCTTTTTCGGTCCCACCGCGGCGACGCTCAGAAGCACGGAAACGACGATGACCACTTCCAGCCCGGCGCGGCGGATCACCACATTGGGCTCGGGCGCCCACAGCGCGCTGGCCATGCACCAGGCCAGCAGAAGGGCCATGGAAGGTGGAATGGCGCGCAAGGCGCCCAGGCCGTGACGCTGAAGGCCGGCCGCCACTGCCAGCGCGCCCACGCCCAGATAGCAGACCTGACGCAGCAGATCGCCCTTGGACGCTTCCTGCACGCCGCCGAAATGCGACACCAGGGGCGGCGGCGAAAAGGCATCCAGCCCCACGAAGATCAGCAGCAGCAAGGCCAGGTAGACGCCGGTCGCGAACAAGGCGCGGGTGGTATCGCGGGGCGGGGCGTAGGTTAGTGCGAACTCATTCGCCATGGACCACGGCATACTCGTTGTAGCGCGCGCCGAATATTGCGGTCAGTTTGCCGGCGGCGCGGCAAAGCTTCTGCAGCGGCACTGCCCGTCGATTCGGGCTCAGGGCGAGAATGACCGCCGCCAGCGGCGACAACAAGAGCGTGGCGAGGATTTTCGTCAGTTCCCGGACGAGCGTGCCGGCGCCGGGCTGATGCTTGATCAGCACGCGCATGTCGGAATTGCCGACCGAATAGGCACGCTTCAAAAGCCAGTTCAGGCTCGCCCGCGTCTCGGGTACTTCTCCGTAAGCAATGGCTTCATCCGACCAGGCGAAGCATTTGCCCGCGCGTACCAGGCGCATGAAGAAATCCTGGTCTTCGCCGCCGGACAGGGCGAATTCGGGATCGAACCAGGGTGGATCCATCTCTTCCAGGACCCGGCGGCGGATCAGCAGGTTGCCCGCGCCCTGCAGCATGCCGATGAGGCCGGTGGGACGGCGGATGTCGCGGTGGCCATCGGCTCCATCCGTGCGGCCGAACAGGATGGAGCCCTGCAGCACATCGGCGCCGGTGGCATCGGCGCAAGACAGGAACTGCGCGATCCATTCGGGGCTCGGCCACTCGTCATCGTCGATCATGGCGATGAACCGGGACCCGCTCGCCAGCGCGCGGGCGACAAGGGTGTTGCGAACCTGGGCGATGCCGCGCTTCTCGACGATCGCCGCCGACAGCGGCCAGCGGTATTGCGTGGCCATGTCCGCCACCAGATCGAAGCCGGCATGAACCTCGGCGTCATTGTCGGCGACCAGCACCGAAAGATGCGCGTCGGTGCGAAGGGCCGCGATGGCGTCCAGCAGGCGCTTGAGGCTTTTGGGCCGCTTGAAGGTGGGAATGCAGACCGCGACAGTCTCACGCATGGGCCAGGGCTCCCATCGGCGGGGCGTGCTGGGCCCGTTTCCAGCCGGCGACCAGACTGGCGCAGCGCACCACCACGGTGATTTCGCCCAGAAAGATGCCGAGCAGCGAGACGATGGGCCCGAAGGCCAGCAGCAGCGCCAGGGTCGCCACCAGCGAGACGGCGCCCGAGATGGCGCCCAGGCCTGCCAGCGCCTTGAATTCGCCCGCGGCCTGCAGCAGCACGGCCATGGGCGTGCGCACCGCGCGCAGCAGCATGATCGCCGCGCTCATCGATGCCACCAGCGCCACCGCATCGAGGCTGTAACCCTTCTTGAGGATGAGCTGCGGCAGGAAGTAGAGAAGCGCGGCGCACAGCACGATGTTGGCCGTCCAGGCGGCGAACAGGCCATAAAGGAAATGGCGGGCGATGGCGGCAAGCCCCTCCAGGTCGCGGCGGGCTATGGCGCGGGCCATGGCCGGGCGCTCCATGTCCGGCAGGGCGCTTTGAACAAGTGCAGCCGGGCGCATCAGCAGCATGCCCAGCGCCAGCAGCGCGAAGGCGCCGGCGCCGGAGATGAACGTGACGAGATAGGCGTGGATGTTGACTGTCACCTCGGTGAAGATCACCCCGATCATCGACCAGCGGGAGACGTCGTGGAAGACGGGCAGGTAGGTCTTCAGCCTGCCGCGAAAGAGGGCCGCAAGCTGGGTGGCGAAAAAGGTGCGGCCAAAGGGCGCCAGGGCCGCCAGCGCCGCCAGCAGCATCACCTCGCTGCCGCGCGTGAATGTCAGGTGATGGGTGAGCGCCAGGGCGGGAAGCAGCGTCACCAAAAGGGCGCTGTAGACGAAATCGGAGGCGATGGCCGACCTCACGTGTCCGTCAATGTAGGCGAGGGAGCGGGCGAACCAGCGAAAGCCGAAGGCGCCGCCATAAATGCCCAGTACCAGCGCCTCGCGCAGTGGCGCCTCGCCCGCCCAGAGGGCCAAACTCAGCGCGGCCGCGAAGCCGGCGCATACCAGCCAGTTCATCTGGTAGCAGGCAGGCCGGGTTGCGGGATCGCCGCTGACCAGGCTTTGGGTGATGGGAACCACAATCAGCGCGCCCCCAAGGCTCATGCCGAAGGAGACCACCACCATGACGAAGGAGAAGAGGCCGAACTCGTGCGCCGAAAGACTGCGCAGGAATACCAGCGAAGCGGCGAAATGCGCCGCCGACACGGCCACGGGACCGGTGGTGGTGATGCCGTAGCGCAGCACCAGGCGCACCAGCGCGGACCTGGCAGCCGGCCGGTCGGTGCCCTGGTGCCTGTTTTCCGTTCGCGGGGCAGTGACGTCCGTCATGGCGCTCCCTGAGGCGTTGTTGCAGCGCCCTGTGGGAATGTGCGCGTCAGCAGTAAAAAAATTGCAATCGGATTGGTCACCGCATAGCGCCAGAACAGCCGGCGCGGCTCGCGCGCCAGGCGGAACAGCCATTCCAGGCCCAGCGCCTGCATCCAGGCCGGCGCGCGCCTGTAAGTGCCGGTGACGAAGTTGAAGCAGCCGCCGCAGGTGACCAGCCAGCCGGCATCCAGGCGTGCGCGGTTGCGTACCGCGAACTCATATTCGCGCGGCACCGACAGGCCGACCCAGATGACGTCGGGTTGGGTGAGGTTGATCTCGTCGCAAAGCGCGTCCTCGTCCAACTCGGAGAAATAGCCATGGCGGCGGCCCACGATCTGAAGGCCCGGATAGGATTGGCGCAGGACGCGGGTGGCCTCGGCATTGGCCTCCTCCGTGGCCCCCAGCAGGAAGAAGCGCAGGCCGTACTGGACGGCGGCTTTCGCGGCGTCATGTATGAAGTCGGTGGTGGCGCTGCGCTCCGGGATGGGGGTCCTGGTCAGAAGGCGCGAGGCGAAGACGGCGGCCTGGCCGTCGGCGTGAATGATGTCGGCTTGCTCGAAAACCGAACGGAACGCCTTGTCGCGCGCGGCCAGCGCGATGGCATGGCCGTTGGAAGCGAAGACAAGCCGGGGATGGCGGTGGCGATCCTGGCGTGCGGCCAGACAATCCTGCACCATCATGCGCGCCAGCGCGCCGCGTGTGAGGCAGGCGGTACGAAGCCCGCCGACGATGACTTCGACATAGGGATCGTTGGCCGGCTGCGGGCCGGCCGGTGCCTGAAGTGCGCGGCGGGCGTCGGCGGCAACGCGCATCAGGCCGCATTCCTCTGGCGCAGCACTTCCAGCGGCGTCCTGGCCAGGATCAAAAGATCCAGCCCCAGGCCGGCGTGCTCCACATACCAGGCGTCCAGGTCGATGCGCGCCTGCATGTCGGCGAGGCCGGGCGTGGCGCCGCGTGCGCCGTTGACCTGGGCCCAGCCGGTGATGCCGGGCCTGACCGCGAAGCGCCGGTTGTAGCTGACGATGCGCGAGCCATAGTAAGCGTCATGGGCGAGGGCGTGGGGGCGGGGGCCCACCAGCGACATGTCGCCTTTCAGCACATTGAACAGCTGCGGCAGTTCGTCGATCGAGGAAGCACGCAGGAAGCGGCCCGCGCGGGTGATGCGGGCATCGCCGGGCACTGCCTGGGTGATCGCGGCGCCGTCCTCCAGCACCGTCATGGTACGAAATTTGTAGATGCCGAAGGGCCGGCCGTTCAGGCCGGTGCGGCGCTGGCAGAACAGGATGGGACCGGGCGAATCCAGCGCGATGACAATGGCCGCCAGGACCAGGACCGGGACGAAGGCGATGATGGCCAGGCTCGCCAGCGCGATGTCCAGCAGCCGCTTGGCGTCCAGCCGGGCCGCCTCGGCCTGGCGCGAGCCTTCAAAGGCAGGATATGCCGCCTTCATCGCCGCATCGCCGGTTTCGATATTCACCACCGCATCCCTTGTTGTCCGCGGGGTGGCGATGCAGGAGGCGGGCCAGCGAAAAGGCCGCCGAACGCGCCGTTCTGGTACGGAAATCCGGCCCAGCGGCGCAGATCCGGGAGCTTTGGCCCCCGGCCTGTTTCAAATGGAGCCTAGTTCGCCAGCCGCGCCTGGAACTGGCGCAGGCGGCGATTGCCCGCAAACAAAAGGGGAACCAGCGACGCCAGCCGGGTGTCGGCCGGTCCAATCCCATAGCGGGGCAGGAGCCAGGGGTTCGGGGCGCCCGTCAGGGAGCCCGAAATCGTGGTGAAGGCATGCGTGAAACCCGCATCGCGGACGGCCCGCCAGGCCAGAGGACCGATGTCGCGGGTGTTGCCGAAGGGGTAGGCGAAGAAACGGCAGCAACCGACTTCGGCCTCGATACGGGCTTTGGCTCCGGCCGCCTGCCGGGCGAGCCAGCCAGGGTCCTGGGCGGCGTGCATGGGCCAGTGGGTATCGCCATGGGCGCCGATCTCGACACCGCGGGCTTTCAGGTCGCGCACCCCATCCCAGTCCAGGAAACGGTCGGAGGAAAAGCGTGCCAGGAGGGCCTGCAGCCGGCCGGCCGGAAAACTGGCCGCCATGGCGGCGATTGTCTCCTCGGCCTGGGCGGCCGGCAGGTAGCGGAGGGGATCAATGCCGGTGGCGGCGGCGGCAATCCGGCTGTCTTCGTCGGTCAGAACCACACGCCCGGGAACGTGGGGCAGAATATAAACACCGTTCGGTGCGTGGAAATAGAACAGCCGGGCCAGGAAGATAGGGTTGGGTCGCCCGGTGCCGATATGGGCGGTCGAAACGAACAGTGTACAGGGAAGGCCGTCCAGGACGTCTGCCGCCACCGACAGGGTATTGGCATAGCCGTCGTCGGACATCAGGAAGACGGTTCGGGGATGAGCCCGGGGCTGCTTCAGGACCCGATCGATGTCCGAAAGGGGGCGAACGTCGAATTCGCGCCGCAGGACCTGGAGGATGGCCTCGAAGGCCGCCAACTGGTGATGATTGGTCTGGACGCGGCTGTCCAGGGTGCCGGGCTCGACCCCATGGAAGAACAGGGCGGCCGGCTGGCCGGTGTGGCGCAGCAGGGATGGCGGGATCATGCCTCCCACCCTGCGGGCCAGTTGACCGAGTTTCAGGGGCCGCCTCACCATGGCTGCAAACTGACACCCGCCCGCTTACCGGCGATTTAATGGGTCCGGCCGGATCGGAACCTGCTTACTGAAAAATAATCTTGGCAAAAGCGCTCAGGCTATCAGGAAGCGCATCGCCACGGCCGGGAAGGCCAGAAGCACATAGGCCCACAGAAGCGCCGAGGCGGCATTGGCGATCTGGAATGGCCAGAATTCCAGCTCGCTCATGCCCGCCACCAGCGGCACGGTGGCGCGAAACGGGCCCATGAAGCGGCCGATGAAGATGGCCGCGGTGCCCCAGCGATGGAAGAAATGCAGGGCGTTTTCGATCTGCGCCTCGAATTTGCGAAAGGGCCAGACATGGATGATCTGGTGATGGTAGTGGAATCCAATCCACCAACTGATCCAGTCGCCCAGCACCGATCCTGCCACCGCGCCCGCCCAGGCCGGGAAAATGCCGATATCGGTTGCCCCGATCACACCGCCCATTGTGATAAGAAGAAAGGTGCCGGGAATGATGAAGGACACCCCCACGAAGGACTCGCTGAAGGCGATCACGAAGGCGATGGGGAAAGACCAGAGGGGGTGGCTTTGGGCGGCATCGGTGACCCAAAACCGCGCCTCATGGAAGAACCAGTAAAAGAAATGCGGATGCACGCGCCTGTCCGTTCTGTAATAGCCATGTGACCGGTTCCGGCGGCCGCCCGGAACAGGACTGCGACATAGCGTTATTGTCGGGGCGACGCCAGCGGAACGGTCGGCCGGGACAATTTCGACAAATATCGGCCGCAACTGCCAGCTATCAGGTGGCGCGGCGATTAAGGTATAATTTTCATCCAGCGTTCAACTTCGCCGCGATAAACCGAAGCCTCAACCTCCCCGGACTTTTCGGCACTTTTGTGACACGGACCCCAGATGAATATCGACCGCAGCGCGCATGAGTTTCGCCCGACCGAGCCCGAGCCGGGTCCGGCGGGACGTGCCTGGCGAGGCATCAAGCGCTGGAGCGGGCGGCATCCGCGCCTTTCGCGCGTGGTCTGGTTCGCGGTGGCACTGGCGATCCTGGCGCTGCTGATCTGGGCGATCTACCCGCGCCCCCAGCGCAATCTGCGATTCAACCAGGGGCCCCAGCCGGTCGGCGTGGCGGTCGCACGGGACGGCGACATCAACATCACGCTGAATGCATTGGGCACGGTGACGCCATTGGCCACCGCCACGGTGCGTCCCCAGGTCGGCGGCATGCTGGTCAAGCTCGAATTCACCGAGGGCCAGATGGTCAAGGCGGGCGACCCGCTGGCGCAAATCGATCCGCGTCCCTACCAGGCGGCTCTGGATCAGGCGCGCGGCCAGCTGGCGCGCGATTCCGCCACCCTGGCCAACGCCAAGGTGGACCTGGAACGCTATCGGGCGCTGCAGCAGCAGAACGCCATCGCCCAGCAGCAGGTGGCGACCCAGGCCGCGACGGTGAAATCCTATGAGGGCGTGGTCGTCGCCGATCAGGCCAATGTCGAATCCGCCCGCATCAACCTGGGATATACCAGCGTGGTTTCGCCCATTACCGGGCGCGCCGGCATTCATCTGCTCGATATCGGCAACATCGTTTCGGCGGGCCAGTCGACCGGCATCGTGGTGGTGACCCAGCTTCAGCCCATGTCGGTCCTGTTCACCATCCCCGAGGACAATATCCAAAAGGTCATGGCGCGCGTGGGCACGGGCGCGACCCTTCCGGTCGAGGCCTATGATCGTACTCAGACAACCAGGATTGCGACCGGCTCGTTGGCGACGATCGACAATGTGGTCGATCCCTCCACCGGTTCGGTGAAGCTGCGCGCCATGTTCGACAACAAGGACAACGCGCTGTTCCCGGCGCAGTTCGTCAATGTGCGCCTGCTTGTCGACACGCTGCACCATCAGACCGTGGTGCCGGTAGCCGCCATACAGCGCGGCTCGGACGGCAGCTATGTCTTCGTGGTGACGCCTGAGAAGACCGTGCTTCAACGCAACGTGACGACGGGCGTCCAGGATGGCGACAACATCCAGATCCTCAAAGGGCTCAAGCCCGGCGACACGGTGGTGGTGGACGGTGCCGACCGGCTGCGCGACGGCGCCGACATCGAGATTCCTGACCAGACCACCAAGATCGCCGCGCCGTCGACGGTTGGCGGTGACGCAGTCAGAGCCGAGCGCCGCGCCGAATTCGCCAAGAAGCTGGAAGAGGCATGCGGCGCCGATCTCCAGAAGCTGTGCCCCACGGCCCAGCCCGGCAGCCGCGAGGCTCGCACCTGCCTGTTCCGCAACCGTCCGCAGCTTGGCCAGCAATGCACGCAGGCGCTGGCTGAGATGCGTCGCGGCGGGCGCCAGGGCGGTGGTGCGCAGGGTGGCGCACGGCCGTGAGCCAGACCCCCTCCGACCGGCCCCCTTCGGATTTTGGAAGGGTGCCGCCGCCCCCCTCCGCCGAGACTTCGGGGGCCAATCCTTCCGCGCCCTTTATCCAGCGTCCGGTCGCCACCACGCTGCTGATGATCGCCATCCTGCTGGTGGGCCTGACGGGCTACAAGTTCCTGCCGCTGTCGGCGTTGCCGGAGGTCGATTATCCGACCATCCAGGTGCAGACCTTCCTGCCCGGCGCCAGCCCGGACGTGATGACCACCTCGGTCACCGCCCCGCTGGAGCGGCAGTTCGGCCAGATGCCGGGCCTGAAGGAGATGTCGTCAATCTCCTCGGCCGGATCATCGGTGGTCACGCTGCAGTTCGACCTTTCGCTGAGTCTGGACATCGCCGAACAGGAAGTGCAGGCGGCAATCAATGCCGGATCGAACCTGTTGCCGCAGAGCCTTCCGGCACCGCCGGTCTATGCCAAGGTCAATCCTGCCGACGCGCCGGTGATCACCCTGGCGGTCAGTTCGACCACCCTGCCCATCACCCAGGTCGAGGAACTGGCCGATACCCGCATCGCCCAGAAGATTTCGCAGCTGTCGGGTGTGGGCCTTGTGTCCATCTCGGGTGGCCAGCGGCCCGCCGTGCGCGTGCAGGCCAATATCCAGAAGCTGGCTGCGCTGGGACTGAACATCGACGACCTGCGCACCACCATCGCCAACAACAACGCCAATGCGCCCAAGGGCAGCTTCGACGGCGCCTCACAGTCCTATACGATCAACGCCAACGACCAGCTGCAGAGCGCCGACGCCTACAAGGACATCGTCGTCGCCTACAAGAACGGCGCGCCGGTGGTCCTGTCCGACGTGGCCACCGTGCTGGAGGGGGCGCAGAACACCAAGCTGGCCAGCTGGGCCAACCGCTCGCCGGCGGTGCTGATCAATGTCCAGCGCCAGCCCGGCGCCAACGTCATCGAGGTGGTGGACCAGATCAAGGCGCTGTTGCCGCAGATCCAGGCAGGCTTGCCCGCGTCGGTCGATGTCCACACCCTGACCGACCGCACCGAGACGATCCGCTCGTCTGTCGCCGACGTGCAGTTCGAGCTGATGCTGGCGGTCGTGCTGGTGGTGCTGGTGATCTATGTCTTCCTGCGCAGCGTGCCGGCCACATTCATCCCGTCGCTGTCGGTGCCGCTGTCCATCGTCGGCACCTTTGCCGCGATGTATCTTCTGGGCTATTCGCTCAACAATCTTTCGCTGATGGCGCTGACCATCTCGGCCGGCTTCGTGGTCGACGACGCCATTGTGATGATCGAGAACATCTCGCGCTATATCGAGCAGGGCGAGACGCCATACAACGCCGCGATGAGGGGCGCGGGCGAGATCGGCTTCACCATCGTGTCGCTGACCGTCTCGCTGATCGCCGTGCTGATTCCGCTCCTGTTCATGCAGGAGGTCGTGGGCCGGCTGTTCCGCGAATTCGCCGTCACGCTCGCCATCACCATCCTGATCTCGGCGGTGGTGTCGCTGACCCTGGTTCCCATGCTTTGCGCCAAGCTGCTGAGGAGCCATTCGGAGGAGGAAAAGCGCCAGGGCAGCATCCGCCGTCGCACCGAAGTCTATTACGAGCGCATCATCGCGGAATATGACCGGATGCTGGTGTGGGTGCTGGAACATCAGCCCCTGACACTCCTGGTGGCGGTGGGGACTCTGGTGCTGACCGTGGTCCTTTACATCGCCATTCCCAAGGGGTTTTTCCCGGTACAGGACACCGGCTTCATCCAGGCGATCACCGAGGCCGGGCCCACCGTCTCCTTTGACGCGATGGCCCGGCGCCAGCAGGCTGTCGCCGACAAGATCCTGAAGGACCCCGACGTCGCCAGCCTGTCGTCCTTCATCGGGGTGGATGGCACCAACACCACCCTCAACAGCGGGCGGCTGCTGATCAACCTCAAGCCCAAGAACCAGCGCGACGGTGTGCAGGAGGTGATGGACCGGCTGGCCGCCGATGCCCATTCCGTGCCCGGCATCACCTTCCATTTACAGCCCGTGCAGGACCTGACCATCGATTCGGTGGTCAGCAGGGCGCAGTACCAGTTCGTGATCCAGGCCGCGACCACCGCGGCCCTTAATGATTATGTGCCGCGCCTGCTGACCGAGCTGAACAACCAGGGTGCGTTGCGCAACGTCTCCACCAGCTTCCTCGACAAGGGCCTTTCGGCCTATCTGAATGTCGATCGCGATACCGCCGCCCGCTTCGGCGTCACCGCCGCGACCATCGACAATGCGCTGTATGACAGTTTCGGCCAGCGCATCATCACCACCATCTTCACCCAGTCCAACCAGCGGCGGGTGATCCTGGAAGCCGATCCGCGCCTGCAGAACACCATCCAGTCGCTCAAGGACATATATCTGCCGACCGCGGGCGGCGGACAGGTGCCGCTGTCGGCCATCGCCCACATCGAGGAACGGCAGACCCCGCTGCAGATCGATCATCTGGCGCAGTTTCCCTCGGCCAGCTTTTCCTTTGACGTTGCGCCCGGCTATTCGCTGGGTACCGCGGTGAACCAGATTCGCGATGCGGAGAACGCAGCGCGGCCGCCGGCAGGCATCACCACCCAGTTCGAGGGTTCGGCCCTGGCCTTCCAGTCGGCGCTGGCCAACGAGGTCCTGCTGATACTGGCCGCCATCGTCACCGTCTATATTGTGCTGGGCGTGCTCTATGAGAGCTTTATCCATCCGGTGACGATTCTTTCCACCCTGCCGTCGGCAGGCGTCGGCGCGCTGGTGGCGCTGATCATCACCGGTCACGACCTGAACATCGTTTCCATCATCGGCATCATCCTGCTCATCGGCATCGTCAAGAAGAACGCGATCATGATGATCGACTTTGCGCTGGAGGCCGAGCGCGGCGAGGGCAAGTCGCCCACCGAGGCGATTCACCAGGCGGCGCTGCTGCGCTTCCGGCCGATCCTGATGACCACGGTTGCGGCGTTGTTCGGCGCCCTGCCGCTGATGCTGGGCGCCGGCATGGGATCGGAACTGCGCCATCCCCTGGGCATCTCGATCGTGGGCGGATTGATCGTCTCCCAGGCGCTCACCCTGTTCACCACCCCGGTGATCTACATCTATTTCGACAATCTGGGGCGTGACCTGCGCGAATGGCGCGCGCGCCGCCGCGGCGATCCCCTGCCGGAGCCGGCGGAATGAACATCGCGGCCCTCTTCATCCGCCGCAAGATCGCCACCACGCTGCTGGCGCTGGGCCTGGGTCTGGCAGGTTTGACCGCCTATTTTCTGCTGCCTGTGGCGCCCCTGCCCAACATCGACATTCCCACCATCGTGGTCAGCGCCTCGATGGCGGGCGCCAGCCCCGACACCATGTCGAGCAGCGTGGCGACGCCGCTGGAGCGGCACCTGGGCACCATCGCCGGCGTGACCGAGATGACCAGCTCCAGCAATGTCGGCTCGTCCAACATCGTGCTGCAGTTCGACATCGACCGCGACATCGACGGGGCGGCGCGCGACGTGCAGGCGGCGATCAACGCATCGCGCGCCGACCTTCCGACGGCCCTCAGGTCCAATCCCACCTACCGCAAGATCAATCCCGCCGACCAGCCCATACTGGTGCTGGCGATGACATCCAAGACGCTGACGCCGGGCCAGATCTACGATCAGGCCGCCAACATCATCCAGCAGAAGTTGTCGCAGATTGCCGGCGTGGGCGATGTGTCGCTTTCGGGCGCGTCGCTTCCGGCGGTGCGGATCGAGCTCAATCCGCGCGCCCTGTTCAAGTACGGCATCGGGCTGGAGGATGTGCGCGCCGCCATTTCGGCCGCCAACGCCAACAGTCCCAAGGGCGATATCCAGCAGGGCAGCCAGACCTATCAGGTCTATGCCAATGACCGGGCCAGCGAGGCCAGCGACTACAAGAGCCTCATCATCGCCTACCGCAACGGCGCGGGGGTGCGGCTTCAGGACGTGGCGACGGTCCGCGAGGGCCAGGAGAATATCCGCAATATCGGCATTGCCAACGGCCGGCCGGCCGTGCTGGTGCCCATTACCAAGCAGCCAGGCGCCAACGTCATCCAGACGGTGGATCATATCCGCGCGGAAATGCCGGAACTTCAGGCGGCGTTGCCGCCCGCCATCCAGGTCAGCGAGCTCCTCGACACCACCGCCTCGATCCGCAACGCGGTGCACGATGTGGAGATAACCCTGATACTGTCCACCGTGCTGGTGATCCTGGTGGTGTTCCTGTTTCTTCGCAGCGTCACCGCGACACTGGTGCCGACCGTCTGCGTGCCGCTGTCGCTTCTGGGCACATTCGGCATCATGTACCTGGCGGGCTTCAGCCTCGACAATTTCTCGCTGATGGCGCTGATCGTCTCCACCGGCTTTGTCGTCGACAACACAATTGTGGTGCTGGAAAATGTCACCCGTCATCTGGAGAACGGCGAGGATCGCCTGAGCGCGGCGATGAAGGGCGCGCGAGAAGTCAGCTTCACCGTCCTGTCGATGTCGATCTCGCTGGTGGCCGTGTTCTTCCCCATCCTGCTGATGGGCGGCATCGTGGGGCGGATATTCCACGAATTCGCCGTCACCCTGACGGCGGCCATCGGCGTTTCGCTGATCGTCTCGCTGACGGTCACGCCCATGATGTGCGCCTATCTGGACCTGGTGAGGCCGAGCGAACACTGGACGACGCGCTGGTCCCGGAGGGTGTTCGACCGGACCCTGGATTTCTATCGGCGCACCCTTGCCTGGGGACTGGACAATCCGAAGACCATCATGGCGACGCTGGCGATCGCGGTGCTGCTGAACTTCTACCTGATCGCCATCGTGCCCAAGGGTTTCTTTCCCGACCAGGACAACGGAATGCTGTTCGGGCGCATCCGCGGCGACCAGTCCATCTCATTTCAGTCGCTGCAGAAGAAGTTCACCCAGTTCGTCGATATCATCCGCGCAGATCCCGCGGTCGCCACGGTGGGCGGTTCGGCGGGCGGCGGCGGTGGTGGACCGCGCGGCGGCTCTTCCAACTCAGGCACCGTGTTCGTGACCTTGAAGCCCTTGTCGGAGCGCGGCGGGCTGTCCAGCGACGACGTGGTCGAGCGGCTGCGGCCCAAGCTGGAAAAGGTCGCGGGCGCGCGCCTGTTCCTGTTCTCCAGTGGCGGCGTGCGCGGGGGCGGGCGCCAGGGCAACGGCAATTACCAGTACACGGTGCTGGGCGACACGCTGGACGAGCTGAACGAGTGGCTGCCCAAGATCACCCAGGCGCTGCAGAATGTGCCCGAACTGGAAGACGTCAATTCGGACCGGCAGGACAAGGGCCTGGAGGTACAGCTCAAGATCGACCGGCCGACCGCCTCGCGAATGGGCCTGACCACCGCGCAGATCGACAATACGCTGTATGACGCCTTCGGCCAGCGCCAGGTCTCGACCATCTACAAGGACAAGAACCAGTACCATGTGGTGATGGAGGTGGCGCCGGAGTTCTGGCAGAACCCCGAAACCCTGCGCGACATCTACATCAGCACGTCGGGCGGCAGCGTCAGCGGCACGCAGGCGACCGCCGGGGCGGGCGGTGCCTTCCAGACCGGCGGGGTGGCATCAACGGGCGCCTCGAATACCACGCCATCGAGCACCGAAACGGCGCAGCAACTGGCCCAGGATGCGGTACGCAACCAGCAGCTCAATGCCCTGACCAACAGCGGCGGAGGCGGTGCCTCGACCGGCGCCTCGCTCTCCACCCGGGTCGAGAAGATGGTGCCGCTGGCCGCCTTCGCCAGCTATGGTCCCGGCACAACGCCGCTGTCGATCAACCATCAGGGGCCTTTCATCGCCACGACGTTTTCCTTCAACCTGCCGCCGGGCGTGTCGATGGGCCAGGGCGTGGCCGCCATCCAGCGCGCCATGGCGCGCATCAATGTGCCGCTGACAGTCCATGGCGAGGAAGCCGGCACCTTGCAGATTTTCGCCAAATCCTTCGCCAACCTGCCCTTCCTGGTGCTGGCGTCGATCCTGACCATCTACATCGTGCTGGGCATGCTCTATGAGAGCTTCATCCATCCGGTGACGATCCTTTCCACCCTTCCGTCGGCGGGGGTTGGCGCGGTGCTGGGCCTTCTCATGTTCAATGCCGAATTCGACCTGATCGCCTTTATTGGCGTGATCCTGCTGATAGGCATCGTCAAGAAGAACGCGATCATCATGATCGACTTCGCAATCGACCTGCAGCGGCGTGAGGGGCTGAGTTCGCGCGAGGCGATCTATCAGGCGTGCCTGCTGCGTTTCCGCCCAATCATGATGACCACGACAGGCGCCATACTTGGGGCGCTGCCGCTGGCGATCGGCATGGGCGAGGGATCGGAGCTTCGCCAGCCGCTGGGGATCTCGATCGTGGGCGGCTTGATGCTCAGCCAGATCCTGACGCTCTACACCACGCCCGTCGTGTTCCTCTATATGGACCGCTTCGGCAACTGGGCCAAA
>JBEHXB010000015.1:0-16713 GCA_048498895.1 Pseudomonadota bacterium | reverse complement strand
TCCCGGAAAAATGCTTTATGGTTGTTCCATGGTTCGCTTCGAAAATGTCGGCATGCGCTATGGCTCGGGCCCGGAGGTCCTGCGCGATGTCAGCTTCACGCTCCAGGCCGGCTCCTTCACGTTCCTGACGGGCCTGTCGGGGGCTGGCAAGACCACGCTGCTCAAGCTGATCTGCATCGCCGAGCCGCCCAGCCGCGGGCTTATCACCCTGTTCGGCACCGACCTGGCCACCGCCCGGCGCAACCAGTTTCCCGCCCTTCGCCGCCGGATCGGGGTGGTGTTCCAGGATTTCCGCCTGCTCAACCACCTTTCGGCCTTCGACAATGTCGCCCTGCCGCTGCGCCTGGCAGGACGGCGCATGGCCGATTTCCATCGCGACGTGAGTGAGCTTCTATCCTGGGTGGGGCTGGGCGAACGCATGCATGCCCGTCCGCCCACACTGTCGGGCGGCGAACAGCAGCGCATTGCCATCGCGCGCGCCGTGGTGGCCCGGCCCGATCTTCTGATCGCCGACGAGCCCACCGGCAATGTCGACCCGGAAATGGGCGCCCGCCTGATCCGGCTGATCGCCGAACTGAACCGGCTGGGCACCACCGTGTTGATCGCCACCCATGACCGCCATCTGGTCGAAGCCACCCGTGGCCGTGAGATGCGGCTCGTGGAAGGGCGGCTGATGGAATTGCGGCCGGTCTGACATGGGAGAACGCGCAAGCTACATCATGCCCCGCGAACCGATCCTGCCCAGGGATGGGGGTGCCGCGCCGCTGGATTTCGTCATTGCCGTGATGGCCTTCCTGGCCGCTCTGTCGCTGGGCGCATCGCTTCTGGCCGACCGCGCGGCGGAAGGCTGGCAGAGCGGCCTGTCCAATCGCATCACCGTGCAGATCCTTCCGCCCGAGGAGGGCGATCCCGGCGCCGGCCTCGGCGCGGAGACCCGGGCCGCGCTGTCGGTCCTGAATGCCACGCCCGGCATCGCCCATGCCGCGCCGCTTTCGGATGCACAGATCAACACCCTGCTGGAGCCATGGATCGGCAAGGATGGCGCGGTGGCGGGCATTCCCCTGCCCAGGCTGATCGACGCCACCCTGACGCCGGGCGAACAGGTCGATTTCACCCGCCTGTCGGCCGCCCTGAAAAAGGCCGCGCCCCACGCGAGTCTGGACGATCATCGCCGCTGGATCGCGCGGCTGCAGAGCCTGGCCGACACGGTGCGCTGGTCGGCCTATGCCATCCTGCTTCTGATCGCGGGCGCCACCGCGGCGACCGTTTCATTCGCCACCCGCGCGGGACTGGAGGCGCATCACGAGATGGTGGCCCTGCTGCACCAGATGGGCGCGCTGCCGGGCTTCATCGCCCGGGCGGTGGAACGGCATTATTTCACCTCCGCGCTGCTGGCCGCGATGGTGGGAACGGCGCTGGCGGCGATGGTTTTCATTGGCGCCGGCGGGCTGGAGAGTTTTGGCGTCGAAGCGGTGCCGTTCCTGCCGCCCTTGTCGTTGAAGCTGACAGAGTTACCATGGCTGCTGTTGGTTCCGGCCGCCACGGCGCTTATCGCCTGGGCAACGGCGCGCATATCGGTCCTGTCCGTTGTGAAGGCTATCTACTGAAATCTGTCTGCTGCTATTTTCGCGACCGACGGTGGAGTTTGACGTGCGTGTGTTCCTGGCGGCCCTGCTGGTGATTTTTCTGGCCTATGCGACCGGATTCATCTTTTTCGTCAGCGGCCTTCCGGCGCGGGCGAAGGCGCTGCCGCGTGCCGATGCCATCGTGGCGCTGACCGGCGGCGACGAAAGGCTGGACACGGCGGTGGCCCTTCTGGAGCGGGGTGTGGGCAAGAGGCTTCTGATCAGCGGCGTGTCGATGGAAACGACCAAGCAGGTGCTGGGCCATTTGTCCGGCGGCGGCCCGCGCTTTCGCTGCTGCGCCGATATCGGCTATGGCGCCCAGGACACCCACGGCAATGCAGAGGAGGCCGCCGACTGGGCGCGCCAGCATCACTTCAAAAGCCTGGTCCTGGTCACCAGCCGCTATCACATGCCCCGCGCGCTGGAGGAATTCCGTGCCATGCTGCCGGAAATCCGGATCATCCCCTGGCCGGTGGACCAGGAAAGCATCGACCTGTCCGGATGGTGGCGGCATGGCCGTACCGTGGGACTGCTGAACCGCGAATATCTCAAGTTCCTGGCCAGCCTGGTCATCACCAAGCTGGCGCATCCTGCCTGATGCTGGCGCTGCGTTCCCTTCTGTTCATGGTCTGGTTTGTCGGCCTGACCGCAGTGCTGGGCATCCTGTGCCTGCCGCTGCTGGCGCTGCCGCGTCAGGGCGCGGCGCGGCTTGGCCGGTTCTGGTGTGTGGCCACGCTGTGGGGGCTCAAGGCAATCGCCGGACTCGGCTGGCGCATCACCGGCACGGTGCCGCGCGGGCCCGTGCTGGTCGCCGCCAAACATATGAGCATGTGGGACACGCTGGCCCTGCACATCGCGCTGGGTGACCCTGGCATCGTGCTCAAGCGTGAATTGCTGCGCATTCCCTTTTATGGATGGTATCTTGGCAAGGCCGCGGCCATCCCGATCGAGCGCAGTGCGGGCGCCAATGCCCTGCGCGCCATGACCGCGGCGGCGAAGAAGGTCCTGAAGAAGGATCGCCCCGTGTTGATCTTCCCGGAGGGTACGCGAAAGAAACCGGGAGCCGCGCCCGATTACAAGCCGGGGGTCGCCGGTCTTTACGCCATGCTGGGCGTGGCCTGCGTGCCCGTGGCGCTGGATTCAGGTCTCTACTGGGAGGGTTTCTGGAAGCGGCCCGGCACCATCACCCTGGCCTTTCTGGAGCCCATCCCGGCGGGGCTGAAACGCGGCGAATTCATGGAACTGCTGGAAGGGCGCATCGAGACGGCGACTGCCGCGCTTGTCGCGCGCGCGCCGTGAAGCCGCAGAGGACAAGGCCAGTGCCGCTGGCGAGACGCGAATGCGGTCCATGCCGGGCCTGTTGCCAGGAACTGAAGATCGACACGCCGGAGCTGAAAAAGAAGGCCGGGATCCTTTGCCGGCACCACACCGGCACAGGCTGCGGCATTTATGCGACCCGCCCGCCCGTGTGCCGCCAATTCCTCTGCGGCTGGCGCCTGTTCGAGCAACTGGACGAGACATGGCGCCCGGACCTGTCGGGCGTGCTGATCGTCAAGCGCGCGGCTGGCGACGTCGCGAAGGATTACCGGGATGCCGAATACGGCCTGTCCATTGTCATCACCGGCGGCGAGGCCGTGATCCGCCGCCCCGGATTCGCCGAATATGTTGTCGGGCTGCTGAAACGGGGCGTGCCCGTCGAGATGTCGGCAACCTCGCCGGCAACCCTGCTCAATCACCATCTGGAGCCGCAGGAAGCGGAACGGAATCTGGAAAGCACCCGCGATACCCTGTGCCGGCTTTATGGCATGCTCAAAGCCGCCCGCTGGCGGCGCGGGCCGCTGATGCTGTGGCATCTCTATCGCCTGGAAGTGGAGCGGCAAAAAGCTCTGATGGAAAAAAGATTGAGCAAAAACAAGTCGTTATGAAAACGCCCGGCATGGCTGGTACTGGAAGTTGCGGTTGAAAGGGCCATATTAAGCGCCCATCCCCCAGGATGGCGGAACCTGTCGGGATGAGGTTGGTAGCAGGCGGAATGAACGACATCTCCCACCAGATATGGGACATGAAGTACCGGCTCAAAGCGCCGGACGGCACGCCGATCGACCGGTCTCTGGAGGAGACCTGGGCGCGGGTGGCGTTGGCGCTCGCGGCCGCGGAACCGGCCGAGGACCGCAGGGCCCACGCCCATGACTTTGCCGCCGCGCTGGCCGGACATCGCTTTCTTCCGGCAGGCCGCATCCTGGCAGGCGCCGGCACGAACCGCTCCGTCACACTGTTCAACTGTTTCGTGATGGGCACCATCCACGATTCCATGGACGGCATATTCAGCGCCCTGCGCGAGGCTGCGCTGACGCTGCAGCAGGGCGGCGGCATCGGTTACGACTTCTCCACCCTGCGCCCCAAGGGAGCGCCGGTGGCAGGCGTGGGATCGGACGCCTCGGGGCCCGTCTCGTTCATGGATGTGTGGGACGCGATGTGCCGCACCATCATCAGCGCGGGTTCGCGCCGCGGCGCGATGATGGCGACCCTCAGCGTGGATCACCCGGATATCGTGGAATTCATCGACGCCAAGCGCACGCCCGGCCGGCTGACAAATTTCAACCTGTCGGTGCTTGTCAGCGACGCGTTCATGGCGGCGGTGAAGGCTGACGGGGACTGGGACCTGAAATTCGCAGGCAGTGTCTGGCGCACGGTGCGTGCCCGCGCCCTGTGGGAGCGCATCATGCGTTCCACATACGATTATGCCGAGCCGGGCGTGATCTTCATCGATCGCATCAACCAGCAGAACAACCTGGCGTATTGCGAAACCATAGCGGCCACCAATCCCTGCGGCGAACAGCCTTTGCCGCCATATGGCGCCTGCCTTCTGGGATCCATCAACCTGGCCAGGCTGGTGAAAAATCCCTTCGCCGACGATGCCCATCTGGATATGGCGGTGCTGGAAAAGCTGACCGCCACGGCCGTCCGGATGCTGGACAATGCCATCGACGTGTCGCTTTTTCCGCTGGAAGCCCAGCGGCAGGAAGCCTTCGCCAAGCGTCGTATCGGATTGGGGGTCACGGGCCTTGCCGATGCGCTGATCTTCTGCAAGATCAAATATGGTTCGCCCGAAAGCCTCAGCCTTATCCGCCTGTGGCTGGAAACCATAAGTCACGCCGCCTATCGCGCCAGCGCGGCACTGGCGAAGGAAAAGGGCGCTTTCCCGCTGTTCGATGCGGAAGAATTCCTGAGGCGCCCGTACGTCGCCGCCCTGCCCCAGGATATCCGCGAGGCGATCGCCGCGCATGGCATCCGCAACGCGCTGCTTACCTCCATTGCCCCTACCGGCACCATCTCGCTGCTGGCCGGCAATGTCTCCAGCGGCATCGAGCCGGTCTTCGCGTACAGTTACACGCGCAGGATTCTGCAGCCTGACGGCAGCCGCACGGAACAGACCCTGCACGATTACGCCGCCCGAGCCTTTCACGCCAAATTCGGGGAAGACGCCGCCCTGCCCGAATATTTCGTCAGCGCGCAGACACTGAGTCCGGCCGACCATCTGGCGGCACAGGCCGCCGCCCAACCCTTTATCGACAGCGCGATATCCAAGACGATCAATGTGCCCGCGGCGATCTCCTTCGAGGACTTCGCCCATGTCTATGACGAGGCCTATGCCCTGGGGTGCAAGGGCTGCACCACCTATCGCCCCAATACGGTGACAGGCTCGGTGCTGGCCTTCGAGGAACCGAAGGACGGCCTTGCGCCGCAATCGCCTGCTGGCCTGGAACCCGAAGCACCGCTTCCCCCGCCCGCGACCCGCGCGGATTCAAAAACGGGCGGCGTGGTCTATATGACCAGGCCCCTGGACCGCCCCCAGGCACTGACGGGCCGCACCTACAAGATCAAATGGCTCGACAGCGACCACGCCTTTTACATCACCATCAACGATATCGAGCGCGACGGACGCGTGCGGCCGTTTGAGATTTTCATCAACTCCAAGAACATGGAGGCTTATGCCTGGGCGCTGGCGCTGACGCGGATGATCTCGGCGGTGTTCCGGCGCGGCGGCGATGTGAGTTTCGTGGTCGAGGAACTCAAGGCCATCTTCGACCCCCGTGGCGGGCAATGGATGGGCGGGCGCTATGTGCCATCGCTGCTCGCGGCCATCGGCGAGGTGATCGAGCGCCACATGATCGAGATCGGCTTTCTGGGCCAGCGGCTGTCCTCCACAGTGCCGGCGGACGTTGCCGTGGGCGCCACCGACATGCCGGGTGAAAGCGCGCGCGCCCGCTTCTGCCCGCGCTGCGGCGATTCCGGTTTTGTCAGGCTGGAAGGCTGCGACACCTGCCTGTCGTGCGGGTATTCAAGGTGCGGCTGACTCTTTATGTTCGCCCGGCGTTCCAAATACGGATGATCTGACTTGCGCTATTCCTCGCGTTTCTGGCTTTACGCCCCTATCACCACGTTCATGACCATTGCCGTGGCCGTGATGGTGCATTGGTGGTATGCGGTGCACGCCTTTGAAGCGACGCTGGCCGCAATGAAGGGACATGAGGCCGCGCCCGGCATCACGGTTGACTGGTCGAAGGTCGATGTCGGCGGCTTCCCGTTCCGCATCGACGCCGATTTCGAGAATTTTTCCGTGGCGGGCGCGGCGGCGCGCGGGCCGTTTGTCTGGAAAAGCGACCAGTTCGCCCTGCACACACTGACCTATGGCCGGCGCAAGACCGTCTATGAGGCAGCCGGTTCGCAGCACCTGCAATGGGTGGCGAGCGACGGAAATACGCATCGCGCCGATTTCCTTCCCGGCACCATGCGCGCCAGCAGCACGACCGACGCGCGCGGGCTGGCCCGGGCGGACCTGGATATCGTCGATGCCGATGGCCAGGGCTTCTCCGCACGGCGCCTGCAGTTCCACATGCGCCGCGACCCCGACGGCAAGGATCTGGACGTGATGGCCAAGGCCGATGACTTCACAGGTTTTGGCGAGAAGGCGCCGACGGCCGAAGCCTATTTCACACTGACCGATTCGGCAGCGCTGATGCCGCTTCTGAAGGGGGAAGCATTCTGGCCGGATGTGGTGCGCGCCTGGCAAGACATGGGCGGCCGGCAGCGGCTGACCAAAGGAACCAGGCCGGACCTTGCCGCGCGCGCATTGTCGGGCTTGTTCTAGGCGCAGGCCGGCGCCTTTCCGGTTCGCCCTGAAAGACGCTCCAGACCCTCAAAGGGATCAAGTCACGTCCGGTCGCGCCCGAAGTTCGGCGCGGCCGATTCCTGGCCCATGTCGATGATCGCGCGACGAATGGCGCGCGTGCGGGTGAAGAATTCAAACAGCTTGTCGCCATCGCCATTTCGGATGGCTCGCTGCAGCACCGCCAGATCCTCGTTGAAGCGGCCGAGAACCTCCATCACCGCGTCCCTGTTGTTCAGGAACACATCGCGCCACATGGTCGGATCGGAAGCGGCGATGCGGGTGAAGTCGCGAAAGCCGCCGGCGGAATATTTGATCACCTCGCCCTCGGTGACGGTCTCCAGGTCGTGCGCGGTGCCCACGATGTTATAGGCGATCAGGTGCGGCAGGTGCGATGTAATGGCCAGCACCAGATCGTGGTGCGACGAGTCCATGGTGTCGACCTGGCTGCCCAGGCCCTGCCAGAACGCCTTCAGCCGTGCCACCGCGTTCGGGTCGGCGCCGGGCAGCGGCGTCAGGATCGCCCAGCGCCCGTCGAACAGACCGGCAAAGCCCGCCTCCGGCCCGGAGAATTCGGTGCCCGCGATCGGATGGGCGGGAATGAAATGCACGCCCGCCGGCAGGTGCGGAACAACGTCGCGAATGACCGCGCCCTTGACCGAACCCACGTCCGTCAGGATTGCTCCGGCCGGTAGGCGCGGCGCGATCTGTTCGGTGACGCTTCCGCAGGCTCCCACCGGCACGCACAGAAACACAAGCTCGGCATCGGCCACGGCGCTGGGGGCATCCTCGGCCACGGCATCGCAAAAGCCCAGCGCGGCGGCGCGGGTACGCACATCGGCGCTGGCATCGAAGCCCACAATCTCGCGCGCCAGGTTGCCACGCCGCGCCGCGTGGGCGATGGAGGAACCGATCAGCCCCAGCCCGATAATCGCGATCTTGTCGAATTGGGTCATCTATGCCGCCATGAATTCGCTGATCAGCGACACGGCAAGGCGGTTCTCCTCCTCGGTGCCGATCGTCATGCGCAGGCAGTCGGGCAGACCATAGCCGGCCACCGCGCGCAGGATGACGCCGTTCTTGCTGAGGAAAGCATCGGCTGCTTCGCGGCTTTTTTCGCCTTTCGGGAAGTGGATCAGCACGAAGTTGGCCGCGCTGTCGTCCACGCGCAGGCCGGTCTTGCGGATCTCGGCCGTCACCCAGGGCAGCCATTTGGCGTTGTGCGCGACCGCCTTTTCCAGATGGCTGCGGTCGCGGACGGCGGCCACGCCCGCCAGCTGCTGCAGGGTGGAAACACTGAACGGCCCGCGGATACGGCCCAGCACATCCACCACCGCCGGCGGGGCGAAGGTCCAGCCCAGCCTCAACCCCGCCATGCCATAGGCCTTGGAGAAGGTACGGGTCATCACCACATTGGCGCAGCGCGACACCATCTCGATCCCGGCGTCATAATCCTTCGCCATGACATATTCGGCATAGGCCGCGTCGATCACCAGCAACACATCTTCCGGCAGCCCGGCATGCAGGCGTGCCACCTCGTCCCGCGTCAGGTATGCGCCGGTCGGATTGTTGGGGTTGGCGATGAAGACAATCCGGGTCCTGGGCGTGATCGCCGCCAGCATGGCGTCGACATCGACCTTCAGGCCGGTGTTGGTATCCTTTTCCGGCACCACCACCGGTACCGCGCTGTTGGCCAGGGTGGCGATGCGATAGACAAGAAAAGCGTGCTCGCTGAACACCGCCTCGTCGCCGGGACGCAGGTATGCATTGGCCAGCATGGTCAGCAGCATGTCCGAGCCGTCGCCCGAACAGACGATGCGGTCCGGGTCCAGGCCGTGCACCTCGCCGATGGCTTCGCGCAGGATTCGGGCCGAGCCTTCCGGATAGATGTGCAGGCTGGCCTTGGCCTGCTCCATTGCCGCCGTGACCGCCGGGCTGGGCCCCAAAGGGGATTCGTTGGACGACAGCTTGAACACCCGCTTCACGCCCGGCACATGGGCGCGCCCGCCCACATAGGCGGTGATGTCCATGACGCCAGGTCGGGGGGTGGGGCTCATCGTCAAGGCTTCGGGGTTTGAAAAGGGCGCTATTGATAGTGTCTGGGTGCGGCAAAAGCAAAGCCGGACAGTCCTTTGCGGCCCTTTCACGGGCGGCGGGCCGGCCATGCCCGAGCCGCTGATTGACAGGGGGTGGGGGGGGCCTTAGCTACCGGTCGTACATTCGAGGCTTTGGCGGCGATGACAGACGCGCCCCGTTTCGCAAGGCCGGCGACCCGGCCGGCCGATGTCGGCCTGGCAGTGACCCTGCCAGGTCCGCTGGCGCTGGATTGCGGCCGCAGCCTGTCGCCGGTCACCATCGCCTATATGACCTATGGCAAGCTGAACGCGGCGCGCTCCAACGCCATACTGATTTGCCATGCCTTGACCGGCGATCAATTCGTCGCCTCGGACAACCCGGTGACGGGCAAGCCGGGCTGGTGGACATCGATGGTGGGGCCAGGCAAACCCATCGACACCGATCGCTTCTTCGTCATCTGCGCCAACGTGGTCGGGGGCTGCATGGGCTCGACCGGGCCGACGGAGAACGATCCCGCCACCGGCAAGCCGTATGGCCTGGATTTCCCGCTGATCACCGTCCCCGACATGGTGCGGTCGCAAAAGATGCTGATCGACCATCTGGGCATCGAAAAGCTGCTCGCGGTGGCGGGCGGATCGATGGGCGGCATGCAGGTGCTGCAATGGGCCGCGTCCTATCCCGACCATGTGCGCGCGGTCGTGCCTATCGCCTGTGCGGCACGCCATTCGGCGCAGAACATCGCCTTCCACGAGGTCGGGCGTCAGGCGATCATGGCCGACCCGGACTGGCACGGCGGCAAATATGCGGAAGCCGGAACCTTTCCTTCCAAGGGATTGGCGGTGGCGCGCATGGCCGCGCACATTACCTATGTCTCGGAAGCGGCCCTGCAACGCAAGTTCGGCCGCAACCTGCAGAACCGGGCGGCGCTGTCGTTTCAGTTCGCGCCCGACTTCCAGATCGAATCCTATCTGCACCACCAGGGTGCAACGTTTGTCGACCGCTTCGACGCCAATTCCTATCTCTACATCACCCGGGCGATGGACTATTTCGACCTGGCCGCCGAGCATGGCGGGGTGCTGGCCGACGCCTTCCGCGACAGCCCGGTGCGCTTTTGCATCATCTCCTTCTCCAGCGACTGGCTGTTCCCGCCCAGCGTGAACAAGCAAATCGCCCATGCCCTGAACGCGGTCGCCGCCAAGGTGAGCTTTGTCGAGATCAGCACCGACAAGGGCCACGACGCCTTCCTGCTGCACGAGCCGGAGATGTTCGACACGGTGCGCGGTTTCCTCAACCACGCCGCGACGGACGTGATATGAGCGCCGTACCGCAGAACCTGCGGCCGGACCTGGCCGCCATTGCCGCCATGATCCGGCCCGGCGCCCGCGTGCTGGATGTCGGCTGCGGCGACGGTGCGTTGCTGGAACATCTGGTCGCCACCAGGGGTGTGGACGGCCGCGGCATAGAAATCAGTCAGGCCAACGTCAACGCATGCGTGGCGCGCGGCCTGGCCGTGGTGCAGGGTGACGCCGACACCGACCTGGCCGATTATCCCGCGCAGGCGTTCGACGCGGTGATCCTGTCCCAAACCATCCAGGCCACCGAAAAGCCCGCCACGGTGCTGAGCCATCTTTTGCGCATTGGCCGGCGCACGGCCGTGTCGCTGCCCAATTTCGGCTACTGGAAGGTGCGTGCCGCACTGCTGGTGGGCGGGCGCATGCCGCGCACCCGCTCGCTGGATTACAGTTGGTACGAGACGCCCAACATCCATCTTTGCACCCTGGCCGATTTCGTCGACCTGACGGTGGCTTGCGGCGCCACCATCGTGGAGGCGCATGCGCTGGAGGAAAGCGGGCTGGCAACACCGATGAATCCGCGCCGGCTGACTCACGGCCTGCTGGGGCCCAACCTGTCCGCCCAGGGCGGCGTCTTCCTGCTCAAGAAGGCTTGAGGCCCTTAAGATCACCGGCCGCCTTCAGCGTGACCGGCTTGACGATCTGCGACGCGGGCGTTGCGGCGGCATAGAACGACTTGGTCGCTTCCACCAGATGCACCCCGCCGACGCGGGGAAGCAGGCGCGCGCCGATTTTTTCCCAGCCCGCACCGCTGCCCAGAAGGGCACGGCTTTTGACGGGCGGAGCATAAAGCGCGCGTTCCCAGCGCGCCGGTTCGAACAGCGCATCGCGCAGCAGCCAGTCGAGCTCGCGGCGGGAGAAGGGCCGTCCCTGGCCGAAGGGCGAAATGTCCACCTGGGCCCACAGGCTGGCGCGGTTGGGCGCCACCACCATGAGTCGGCCCTCCGGCGCCAGCACGCGCCAGAGCTGGCGCAGGAGCGGGCGCAACTGTTCGGCGCCCTCCAGCCCATGTACCACCAGGATGCGGTCGAAGAAGACATCCGGGAAGGGCAGTGCGTGATCCTCGCACAAAAGGGCGGCGTTGCGCCCCTGCGGCCAGGATATGACCCCCATGGCGGCGGGCATGGCGGCGATGGCGCGCTCGGCATCGGCCAGCCCGCGCAGATAGGGCACGGCATAGCCATAACCCAGAAGGCGCCGCCCGCTGAGGTCCGGCCACAGCGCGCGAAGCCGGCGCATGATCACCCGCTGCGCCAACTGCCCCATCGGCGCGTGGTAGAAGGCGGCCAGATCGCGGACATCCTGCGGCATGGCAAGGACTTAATCCCGCTTTTGCGCGTTGTTCAACGGGGCCCGTCTGCTAGTGTGCCGCCCGCGAAAGGAGGCGCCATGCCCACCCAGATTGAGATCGTGCCCTGCCTGTCGGACAATTACGCCTACCTGGTGAAATCGGGCGACAGCTGTGCCGTTGTCGACCCGTCGGAGGCCGCCCCCGTGCGCGCGGCGCTGGCCCGCAAGGGCTGGAAGCTGACCCACATTCTCAACACCCATCACCATCTCGACCACTGCGGCGGCAATCTGGAACTGAAAAGCGAGACCGGCGCGACCATCGTGGGCCCGGGCAAGGACGCCGCGCGCATTCCCGGCATCGATGTGGGCGTGACTGAAGACTCCGGCTGGGAATTCGACGGGCGCAAGGTTCGGGTTCTGGAAGTTCCCGCCCATACGCGCGGCGCCATCACTTTCGTGATCGATGGCAATGCCTTCACCGGCGACACGCTGTTCTCGATCGGCTGCGGACGGCTGTTCGAGGGCGACGCGGCGATGATGTGGCGCAGCCTGTCCAAGCTGATGACATTGCCGGACGACACCCGGATCTATTGCGGCCACGAATACACCCAGAGCAACGGCCGTTTTGCCCTGACGTTGGAGGGGAACAATCAGGCGCTGCACAAGCGCATGGAAGAAGTGGATGCGCTGCGCGCGGCGGGCAGGCCCACCGTTCCCGTCAGCCTGGCGGTCGAAAAGGCGACCAATCCCTTCCTGCGTCCCGATTCGCCGGAAATCAGAAAGAGCCTGGGCATGGAAGGCGCCGACACCGTGGCGGCCTTCCACGAAATCCGTGAGAGGAAAAACAGGTTTTAGCGGCTTTTGTCGCTGCTGGAGCCGCTGACCGTGCTGGCCGCACCGCCCACCACATCGCCGGCCACGTCCACCCCGGTGCCGACGACGGTCGTGGCCGCGCCCACGGTGGTGGAGGCAACGTCGTAGGCCATGCAGCCGGACAACCCCAGGGCCAAGGCGGCAACAGCGGCAGCGGCGAAAAGGACGCGCATGGCGGACCCCATTTGACAGCGTGCCAGTTTGGCCGCCTATTGATAAAAGGGATACTAACGATTTCCTGCCATGTCTGACAGCTTGTTTGCGACCCGGCTTTATCGCGCCAGGCTGCCCGTGCCCGCCGGGCTGCTCGAGACTTGCCTGGGCATCGCCAAAGAGGACACGGCGGGGCGCCGCTGGTGCCGCGACCATGGCTATGGCGGCTATACCTCCTATGCCTCGCTGGACGACTTGCCCCGCCGGGCCAGCATATTCGACGCGCTGGAAAAGAAGATCGCGCGCCACGTTACCGCCTTTGCCCGCGAGCTGCAGTTCGACATGGCCGGCCGCCGGAGCGAACTGGATTCGCTGTGGATCAATGTGATGAACCGGGGGGCCATCCATGTGCCGCACATCCATCCCCATTCGGCGGTCAGCGGTACCTATTATGTGAGCGTGCCGCCGGGGTCGGGCCTGATCCGCTTCGAGGACCCGCGCCTTCCCATGATGATGGCCGCGCCGCCGCGCCGGAAGAACGCCCGCCCCGAGAACCGCGCCTTTGTCGACGTGAGGCCCAGGCCCGGCATGCTGCTTCTTTGGGAAAGCTGGCTGCGCCACGGCGTGGAAGTCAGCCGCGCGAAGGGGCCGCGCGTTTCAGTCAGCTTCAACTACCGCATCGGCTGACGGCCGCGACAAGTGGCGACAAACAGCGCCTGTTCGCAGGGCACTCGGAGCGGCTAATCTGGCCGAAAGCAGGGGGAGAAAAGCATGGATCGGCGATCGGTACTTGGTTCCATGGTGGCGGGCATGGGCGTCATGGCGGCGGCGCCGGCCTGGGCACAGGGTGCAGCGGCGCCGGGCGACGTACCGCACTGGAGCGCGCCGGTGATCGACATGCATTTCCATATGCGCCGCGATCCGGCGGCGAATGTCGCCCACCAGCAGGGCGCGGGCGTGACCGCCGCCTGCCTTCTGACCCGTACCGGCGCGGAAGAGGAAATCCACGCACTGCAGGCGGCCAATCCCGGCATGTTCCCCTGCTATATGGTCGGCTATGACGTGACCAAGCCGGACGCGGAGCAGGTGCTGACGGCAGCGGTGAAGGCCGGCGCGCGCGGCATCGGAGAACTGAAATACCATGTCGCGGCCGACGGCCCGGAAATGCGCCGCATCTACGATCTGTGCGCCGAGCTGAACGTGCCGGTGCTGATCCATTTCCAGGAAGTCACCCAGGCCGCGGCGGAAGGGAAGTATAACGAAGGCATCAAGCGCATGGCGCCGATCCTTCGGCAGTACCACAGGACCAGGTTCATCCTGCATGCCGACGCCTTCTGGGCCAATATCAGCGCCGATTATGATGAGAAAGATCCCTATCCCAGCGGCCCGATCGTGCGCGGCGGCATCAGCGACAAATTGCTGTCGGATTTCGAGAATGTGCAGGGCGACCTGGCCTCCAACTCCGGCAACAACGCGTTGTCGCGCGATCCGGAATTCACCGTCGATTTCCTGAAGCGCCACCAGGACAAGCTGCATTTCGGCAGCGACTGCAATTGCGAGGACGGCAGGGGCGGCGGGGCGGCGCAGAACAGCCCCCGGGTGGCAGCGCGCATTCGCGGCAAGTGCGTGGCACGCGAGACCTTGCGCGTCCTGACCGCGTCGACCACGCCGGAAATCTTCCGCAAGCTGACCTGGACCAATGCCCACCGGCTGATGGGCGTGCCGGCATAGGCCCCGCGCCTAACTAGACCGGCAAGCTCTAGACCGGCAAGCCGAGGTGATGCCAAAGCTCCTCGAGCTGGATCAGGTCAACCTCGATTCGGGTGGCGATTTCCTGCAGGCGGCCGGCGGGCTGGCCCCTGGTGTGCCTGGCGTGCGCCTGTGTGGCCATGTCACGCAAGCTTCCTTCCGCGGGCCTGTCCTGATCGTCGTCGACCGTGCGCCAGCCAAGCCTGTTCAGCCTTTGGAGCAACTCTTCGCGCGAATATTTCCCGGTCATTCCGATCACCTCCTCGGCTGACCTGGATGAGTCAGGTTCGGCCTTTGCAGGATTGTAATCCCAGGCCCGGGTTGGACAAGGGCGGCGCGCCGACGCCGACCGCAAACCGGTTCAGGCGTGGCGGCGACGGATTATGGCGGCCATCTTGTCGGTGAGCTTGGAGACGTGGAACTCGCGGTCCCAGGCGCTCTTGGCCTCCTCGAAGATCAGCTCCTGGACTTCGCGCGGAAGTTTGGGCCAGGCGGCGATCACGCCCGAACCCAGCCGGCGAACCAGGCATTCCTCCTCGGCCGGATATTTGAAAACCTTCTCCTCGGCAAAAGCCATTTGATATCCTTCTTGATTGCCTCATCGGCTCGCCTGGATGCGGCCGCGCCGCGCCAGGGAAGCTGGGTGCAAGTCCGTTTCAACGCCAGGCCGGGAGAAGCGGGGAACTTCCACGCGACGGCACCACACGACGGGAGAACCGCGGCTCCATCCCGCGCGAATGGCGAATCCTAAACAGATCATGATGTTGATGGAAACGGATATTTTTGGAATTCACGCGGGAACTTCATGTGCCGTGCCAGGAGCGTCACAGGTTGAGGTGGCGGAACGCAACCACTCCGGCAACGTTTATAGCCAAGCGAAGCGGAGCGCGCTTCCTGCCCCGCCTCGCCAGGTAAGCCATTCCGTTCGTCATCAGCAGCGTTCTCAAGCGCCGTACCTGCCAGCGCGGCAGGCGCCGCCTGGGACAGAGAGTTTGTGCATGAGGTCCGTGGGCAACCACAATCCGCCAAATGTGCCGGGCTTTGAGCTTCACCTGATCAGGATCGAACAGGTCGCGGGCGGAGCGCTGGCGACCTTTCAGGTTCTGGACCGCGATCCGCTGCAACAGATGGCGGTGACCGTATATGCAACCGCTGACATTGACGGCATCGAGGGCGTCATCGCCCGCGCCCGCGAGGAGGCGATAAATCTCCTGCGCCGGAGCATCTGCCTGCTGCACGCCGAGCGGACACTGAAAGACAAGACTCAGACCGCGAGAACCTGTCACGGCGAAACGCGCGTCCGGCAGCCCCGGCCGCGGGCGCACGCTTTGTAGACGGCACGAAAATTCAGCGCCTGCCCTTTTTAAGGCGTTCCTTGCGGGCAGCGTAGCGCGCGTCGCGGGCGGCTTTCTGTTCGGCCAGAAGCTGCATCATCTTCTGGAGCTCTTCTTCCTTTTTGCGGCCCGCTTCGGCCCTGGCCTCTTCCTCGGCGCGCACGCGCGCTTCCTCGGCCTCGCGTTTGGCGCGTTCGATCGCCTCGGCGGCGGCGCGCCTTTCCTCTTCCTTGCGGCGCTGACGCTCCTCGCGGGCGGCAATCAGGGCGCGGCGTTCCCCCGCCGTGTCCTCAAGCTTTTTCTTTGCTTCCTCGGCCCGCAGGCGGGCTTTTTCCAGCATGGCGGCGCGCGCCTTTTGCTGGGTGGCAAGACGGTCGTCGAACTTGGTTTCCTTGAAGCCGGCCATAAGTCAGATGTTCTTTCAGGTTTCCATGATGCGCAGGGACGGCGGCAGGGGACGGTTCTGACCATCCACCAGCAGCACGCGGGGCGTGAAGCTTTTGGCCTCAGCCTCGTCCATCCGGGCGTAAGCGACAATGATGACTAGATCGCCCTTCTGGGCGAGGCGGGCAGCGGCGCCATTGACGCCGATGGTGCCCGATCCGGCGGGCGCCGGAATCGTGTAGGTGGTGAAGCGCCGGCCGTTGTTGATGTCCAGCACATCCACCTGTTCGTAAGGAAGAATGCCCGAGCGTTCCAGCAGCGCGGAATCGACCGAGATCGAGCCTTCGTAGTGAAGGTCGCACTGGGTTACCGTGGCGCGGTGGATCTTGCCTTTCAGAAGCGTGAGTTGCATCTCTAATTGTCCAGGAAGCTCCGCAGCTTGCGGCTGCGCGATGGATGCTTCAGCTTCCTCAGCGCCTTGGCTTCGATCTGGCGGATGCGCTCGCGCGTCACGCTGAACTGTTGGCCAACTTCCTCCAGCGTGTGGTCGGTATTCATGCCGATGCCGAAGCGCATGCGCAGCACGCGTTCCTCGCGCGGGGTCAGCGTCGCCAGCACGCGGGTGGTGGTCTCGCGCAGGTTGGCCTGGATGGCGGCGTCGATGGGCAGCACCACATTCGGGTCCTGGATGAAGTCGCCCAGGTGGC
>JBEHXB010000014.1:0-17721 GCA_048498895.1 Pseudomonadota bacterium | reverse complement strand
CGCGGAAGCCGGAACGGACGAAGTTATTGAAACTTCTGAGACTTCTTCCCCAAGCGAAAGCGTGACCGGCAATGGCTTTAACGGCCTGGGCCTGTCTGAGGATATCCTCAGGGCGGTGGCCGACAGCGGCTACACCAACCCCACGCCGATCCAGGCGCAGGGCATTCCCGTGGCGCTTCAACACCGCGACCTGATCGGCATCGCCCAGACCGGCACCGGCAAGACCGCCAGCTTCACCCTGCCGATGATAGAGATGCTGTCGCGCGGCCGCGCCAAGGCGCGCATGCCGCGCGCCCTGGTGCTGGAGCCGACGCGCGAGCTGGCCGACCAGGTGGCGGAAAGTTTCGACAAGTACAGCAAATATTCCAAGCTCACCCAGGCGCTGCTGATTGGCGGCACCGCGATGGACGAGCAGATCAAGAAGCTGGATCGCGGCGTCGACGTGCTGATCGCCACGCCCGGCCGGCTGATGGACCATTTCAACCGCGGCCGCCTGCTGCTGTCCCAGGTCAACATCCTGGTGATCGACGAAGCCGACCGCATGCTGGACATGGGCTTCATCCCGGACGTGGAAGAGATCTGCAAGAAGTTGCCCTTCACCCGACAGACCCTGTTCTTTTCGGCGACCATGCCGCCGGAGATCCAGCGCCTGACCGATCAGTTCCTGCATAATCCGGTGCGCATCGAAGTGGCGCGCCCCGCCACCACCGCCAACAACATCACCCAGGAACTGGTGGAGATTCCCGCCAATGACTGGGCCAAGCGCGAGGCGTTGCGCCGCCTGATCCGTGAGGCCGAGCCGACGCTGCAGAACGCCATCGTCTTCTGCAACAGGAAGCGCGATGTCGACGTGGTCGCCAAGTCCCTGGCCAGGCACGGCTTCGACGCCGCGCCCATCCATGGCGACCTGGACCAGAGCCTGCGCACCAAGACGCTGGATCGCTTCCGCGCCAACGAGCTGAAAATTCTGGTCGCCAGCGATGTTGCCGCGCGCGGCCTTGACGTGCCGTCGGTCAGCCATGTCTTCAACTTCGACGTGCCGATCCACGCCGATGACTACGTCCATCGCATCGGCCGTACCGGCCGCGCCGGCCGCAGCGGCCAGGCCTATATGCTGGGCACTTCCAGGGACGGCAAATATATCGAGGCGATCGAGAAGATCACCGGCCAGAAACTGGCCCGCCGCGAGATGCTGGATATCGAAGTGCGCGAAGACACGCGTCCGCGCCGCGACGGCGACCGCAAGGGCGGACGCGGCCGGGACCGGGGCCGCGGCCGCGACGGCAAACACCGCGACCGCCGTCCGCCGGATGGCAAGTACCATGATCAGGTCGCACCGATGGAACCGACCGTCGCCCAGCCCGACGCGCCAGTGCCACCCGCCGAGGTTTCGGCTGGGAAGCCGCGCGAAAAGGCGGTGCGCAACGCCGACCAACGCGGCGGCCGCAAGCCGCGGCAGGAAAACCGTCAGGAGCAGCATGTCGAGCAACGCTCCGGCGAGCGCCAGGAACGGCGGGAACGCGGCAGCCAGCGGGAGCACAACGCCCGCGCGGCCCGGCCCGAGGCCGTGGATCACAGCCAGCTGCCCGCCTTCCTGTTCCGGCCTGTTTCCCTGAAGAAGCCGGAACCGCAGCCGGAATAACCGG
Source organism: Pseudomonadota bacterium (assembly GCA_048498895.1). GTDB lineage: Bacteria > Pseudomonadota > Alphaproteobacteria > Micropepsales > Micropepsaceae > Rhizomicrobium. The sequence goes on along the minus strand of JBEHXB010000014.1, from coordinate 16,075 downwards.
CTGTCCCGGGCGGCGCACAAAAGCCGCCCACAGGCAGCAAATTGCCTGCCCGGCCACGCCTGCCCCTACCTGTTTAATGGTTTTTTACGATGCCGCGGGCAGGATTGACGGCAAAGGGGCCGGGCTCATCTCCCGCGAACCATACGGGGACAGTTGTGTACAAGCCGGAACGCGAACAGGCGCTTGCCAAGACTGCACTGGCCCTGATGGCCGAATGCAGCGTCATCGCCACGCCCGACAATTTCGAACTGTTTTATGCCTATGCCTCGGGTGAGAACCCGGCGATCACCCAGGCGATGGGAGCCCTGATCTCGGCCAGAAGGCCCTTTACGCCAGACATCCTGATGGACCTGCGCCTGCGCTGCCTTTCGGGCGCGCGCGCGGCCCGCGCGATGGAAGATCTGGGCAGCAACATGCGCTGCGTGATCGACGATGTGCTGGGCAAGCTGGAAGCGTCGGCGCGCGATACCAGCAACTACAAGAACACGCTTTCGGCCGCGACAGGCGAGCTTGGCGCCGGTTTCGGCGAAGGCAACAGGACGCCCGCCGACCTGCGCGCACTGGTGGACGGACTGATCGCCGCCACCCGCGCCATGGAAGTGCGAACCCGAAGCCTGGAAGGCGAGCTTCAGGTGTCGTCGCAGCAAGTCAACGAACTGCGCTCCAAGCTGGACAATGTTCGCAAGGAAAGTCTGACCGATCCCCTTACGGGCATCGCGAACCGCAAGGCATTCGACGACGCGGTGCACCAGGTGCTCGAGCAGATGGCCATGGGCAACGGCGAAGAAGTTGCGCTGCTGCTCTGCGATATCGATCATTTCAAGACGTTCAACGACACCTGGGGACACCAGACCGGCGACCAGGTGCTGCGGCTTGTGGCCAGTTGCCTGGCCGACAACGTCAAGGGCCGCGACACCGCCGCCCGCTATGGCGGCGAGGAATTCGCCGTGCTGCTGCGCGGCACCGGGCTGGTGGCCGCCACCCGCGTGGCCAACCAGATCCGCGAGTCGGTCCGAACCAAGAAGCTGGTCAAGAAGTCCACCGGCGAGATACTCGGCACCATCACCATCTCCGTCGGCGTGGCCCAGTTCATGCCGGGCGAAAGCGTCGACAGCGCCATCCGCCGCGCCGATGCCTGCCTCTATGGCGCCAAACATCACGGGCGCAATCTGGTCATCAACCAGAACGACCCGCGGATGGCGGCGCTGGAACCCAGCGCGGCTTGATATCTCCCCCATCCGTCGCAGCTCAGGTCGGCTCCGCCGACACTTCGCTGCGACACCTTCCCCCGCTCGTCGCTCCGCTCGCGGGGGAAGGAAGCTATCGGATGCGAAGGGGCGCGCCGCGAAATGCGGCGCTCGAGCCCGTCAGGATTGCGCGGGCGTGATCTGCACGCTCTCGCCGCAGCCGCAGGCCGACGTCTGGTTGGGGTTCCTGAAGAGGAAGCGCGCGCCGAATTTTTCCTGGACGAAATCCAGCTCGGTGCCGATCAGGAACAGGATGGCCTTGGGATCGATGAATATCTTCACGCCATTGTCCTCCACCACCTCTTCGAAGGGCTTGGCTTCGGACGCATATTCCATCGTATAGCTCATGCCGGCGCAGCCGCCATTCTTCACGCCCACGCGCACGCCCAGATAGCGGCCATCGGCGCCGGCCATGATCTCGCGCACGCGCGCGGTGGCCGCGTCGGTCAGGCGCACCGGCTTGGGGCGCTCGCGTCTTGGTCGGGAAGGCGTCTGCGTTTCCATCAGAACATGTTCAGTTCGAGTTTGGCCTCTTCGCTCATCCGGTCGGGCGTCCAGGGCGGATCGAAGGTCATGTTGACCGTCACTTCGCCGATGCCGTCGACTGTCTCAAGCGCCGCCTTGACATTGCCGGGCATCTCGCCGGCCACGGGGCAATTGGGGGCGGTCAGCGTCATGTCCACGGTGACGTCCTTGTTGTCGGAGACATCGACCTTGTAGATAAGCCCGAGTTCGTAGATATCAACCGGGATTTCGGGGTCGTATACGGTCTTCAGCGCATTCACCAGCTTGCCGGTGAACGCATCCAGGTCCTGGGGGCTGAGGCCGGTTTCGGCCTTGTGGGCGGCATCGCTCATGTCGTGCCCTCCTCCACCGCATTCTTGCCCTCTTCGACGGCATTCCTGAACGTATGCCAGGCCAGGGTTGCGCACTTCACCCGCATGGGAAATTCGCTGATACCACCCATCACTTCCAGCGTTTCGCGGTCGTCATCGGTCAGACCCGCCGCCTCCTCGCCCCTGACCAGATGCAGGAAGCCTTCCAGCAGCTTGTCGGCCTCTTCCCTGGACCGGCCTTTCAGCAGGCTGGCCATCATCGAGGCGCTGGCCTGGCTGATCGCGCAACCCTTGCCTTCGAAGGCGATATCGGCCACCCGGCCGTCCGCATCCAGCTTCAGGTACACGGACACCCGATCGCCGCACAGTGGATTGTAGCCTTCCGCCTTGTGGCTTGGCGCCGGCATCGCGCCGTAATGGCGCGGATGGCGCGAGTGATCCAGGATCACTTCCTGATACAGTTCACGCAGCGCGTTATCCATGCAGCACCTCGCGCGCCCGGGCCAGCCCGGCAACCAGCGCCTCGACCTCGGCGCGGGTGTTGTAGAGCGCAAAACTGGCGCGGGTGGTCGAAGCGACGCCGAACCGTTCCATCAATACCTGGGCACAGTGATGGCCCGCGCGAACCGCCACGCCTTCACGGTCCAGGATGGTGGCCAGGTCATGGGCATGCATGTCGTCGGCCTCGAAGGACAGGATCGCGCCCTTGCCCGGCGCATCGCCGATCACCTTCAGCCAATTGAATTGCCTCACCTTCTCGCGGGCATGGGTCAGAAGCGCATGCTCGTGCGCCGCCACCGCCGCGCGGTCCAACCCCATCAGCCAGTCCAGCGCCACGGCCAGCCCGACCGCTTGCACTATGGGCGGGGTGCCCGCCTCGAAGCGCGCCGGCGGATCGGCATAGGTGATACGATCCTTCGTGACTTCCCGGATCATCTCGCCGCCGCCATTGAAGGGACGCATGGCCTTCAGATGCGCGCGTTTGGCATAAAGCGCGCCGATGCCGGTCGGGCCATACAGCTTGTGCCCGGTGATCGCATAGAAATCGATGTCCAGCGCCTGCACGTCCACGATCTCATGCACCGCACCCTGGCAGCCATCGGCAAGCACCGGCACGCCCTTGGCATGGGCACGGGCGACGATCTCATTCAGCGGCGTCACCGTGCCAAGCACGTTCGACATGTGGGTAATGGCGACCAGCCTGGTCTTGGGGCCAATGGCGCCGTCCAGCGCGCCCATGTCCAGGCTGCCGTCGTCCGCCACATCGACCCAGCGCAACACCGCGCCACAGCGCTCGCGCAGGAAATGCCAGGGCACGATGTTGGAATGATGCTCCATCACCGACAGCACGATCTCGTCTCCGGGCTGGATGATCGGCATCAGCCAGGAATAGGCGACCAGATTGATCGCCTCGGTCCCGCCCTTGGTAAAGACAATCTCGTCCTCGCGCGCGGCGTGCAGGAATTTCTGCACCGTGCGCCTGGCCGCCTCGTAGCGGTCGGTGGCGGCGGCGGACAAGAAATGCACGCCGCGATGGACATTGGCGTATTCGGTCTGGGCGAAATCCAGCATCGTGTCCAGTACGATCGAAGGCTTCTGGGCCGATGCCCCGCTGTCCAGATAGACCAGCGGCTTGCCATAGACCGTGCGCGACAGGATGGGAAACTGGCCGCGCACCGCTTCGGCGTCGAACGGCATGGCAACCTTCATCTCTTTGCGGAAGGGAACAGTCATGTCACCGCCTCCAGCGCGGTCAGAACCTCGGTGCGCGCCAACTCCCGATTGTCGATGTTGGCAATTTCGGCCACGGCATCTTCCAGGAAAGCCTGCAACAACATGCGCCGCGCCTGAGCTTGCGGTATGCCGCGAGAGCGCAGATAGAACAGCGATTCCACGTCCAGGTCGCCCACCGCCGCGCCATGGGCGCACTTCACGTCGTCTGCGAATATTTCCAGTTCGGGCTTCAGGTCGGCTTCCGCCGTCTCGCCCAGCAGCAACGCCTTGGCGGTCTGCAGGCTGTCGCTGCCATTGGCGCCCTGGGCCACCGTCACTTTTCCCTGGTAAACGGCGCGGCCTTTGGCCGCCGCGACATGCTTGAACAGCTGGGTGCTGTTGGTGTTGCCGGCGGCATGCGTGACATGGGTCGTGACGTCGCTGTGGCGCGCCCCGTCCAGCAGCGCCACGCCGGACAGATGCGCCTGGGCCCCCTCGCCTTGCAGCGCGATTTCAAGTTCCATTCGCGACAGGCGCGCGCCGAAGCCGGTGAAATGTCCGCGATAGACGCCGCCGGCGGCGATGCGCACAGCCGCCTCCTCCACCAGCACGGCGTCTTCCAGCGCCGGACAGATGCGCAAATGCTCCAGGCGTGCGCCCTTGCCCAGCACGATCTCGAAGCCGACATTGCGGAATTCGGCCGGGCCAACACCCTCCACCAGGTTCAGCGATGCACCGTCTTCCACCACCAGCAGCGCGCGCACATGGCCCGCGCCGGTGAAATCCAGCTTCAGCGGATCGGTCAGCGTGGTGCCCGCCGGCACGCGCAAAGCGATGCCGCCATCGGCCAGCGCCAGCGAGGCGGCGCTCATCGTATTGTCCGTGCTCCCGGCGAAATTCTCCGTCACCCAGGCCGGCGGGTCCTGCCGCGTCAGATCCCAGACATCCATCCCATAGGGCAGGTTCGTGATCAGATATTCGGCGACCACGGCGCCGATGCCGGCCTCGCCCAACGCCGCGCGCAGGTCGGAATATTTCCATTCCTCGATGCGCCGGTGGGGAAGGCCGCGCTCGCGCACCAGCGCCGCCGCCTTGGCGCGGCGCGCTTCCGACAGGGCAATGGCGGAAAGAGCCGTCATGCAGCCTGCCCCACAATGTGTTCGTAGCCCTTGGCCTCCAGTTCCAGCGCCAGTTCCTTGCCACCCTCCGCCACGATGCGGCCCTTCGCCAGCACATGGATGCGATCGGGCACGATGTAATCCAGCAGGCGCTGGTAATGGGTTATCACCAGCATGGCCCGCTCGGGCGAACGCAGGCTGTTGACACCTTCAGCCACCAGCCGCAGCGCATCGATGTCGAGGCCGGAGTCGGTCTCATCCAGAATCGCCAGCCTGGGCTCGAACAGCGCCATCTGGAGAATCTCCAGCCGCTTCTTCTCGCCGCCGGAAAAGCCCACGTTCAGGGCGCGCTTGAGCATCTCCTCGCTGACGTTCAGCGCCTTCGCCCTGGCGCGCACCAGCTTCAGCACGCCGACCGCATCCAGGTCCGGCTCGCCGCGCTGGCGGCGCTGGGCGTTCAGCGCCGTCTTCAGGAAAGTAATGGTGGTGACACCCGGAATCTCCACCGGATACTGCATGGCGAGGAACACGCCCTTGGCCGCACGCACCTCCGGCGCCATCGCACCCAGATCCTCCCCGTCATAGATGACCGAGCCCTCGGTGATGTCATAACCGGCGCGGCCCGCCAGCACATAGGAGAGCGTGGACTTGCCCGAGCCGTTGGGCCCCATGATGGCGTGCACCTCGCCCGCCCCGATGGAGAGCGTCAGCCCCTTCAGGATCTCTTTTCCATCGACGGCGGCGTGAAGGTTCTTGATCTCAAGCATGACTAACCTACCGAACCTTCCAGCGATATGCCCACCAGCTTCTGGGCCTCGACCGCGAATTCCATGGGAAGCTGCTGCAGGACTTCCCTGCAGAATCCGTTGACGATCAGCGACACCGCCTCGTCCTGCGGGATGCCGCGCGCCAGGCAATAAAACAGCTGATCATCGGCAATCTTGGATGTCGTCGCCTCGTGCTCGATGCGCGCCGTGGGATTGCGGCTCTCGATATAGGGGACGGTGTGGGCGCCGCATTCCCCGCCAATCAGCAGGGAATCGCACTGGGTATAGTTGCGCGCATCCTTCGCCTTGCCATAGACGCTGACCAGCCCGCGATAGGTGTTCTGTGCCTTGCCGGCCGAAATGCCCTTGGAGATGATGCGCGAGCGGGTATTGGCGCCCAGGTGGATCATCTTGGTGCCGGTATCAGCCTGCTGGAAATGGTTGGCGATGGCGATCGAATAGAACTCGCCAACGCTGTTGTCGCCGCGCAGGATGCAGGATGGATATTTCCAGGTGATCGCCGAGCCGGTCTCCACCTGCGTCCAGGAAATCTTGGACCTGCGGCCGCGGCAATCGCCGCGCTTGGTGACGAAGTTGTAGATGCCGCCAAGGCCGTTTTCGTCGCCCGGGTACCAGTTCTGGACGGTGGAATACTTGATCTCGGCATCGTCCAGCGCCACCAGTTCGACCACGGCGGCATGAAGCTGGTTCTCATCGCGCTTGGGCGCGGTGCAACCTTCCAGGTAGCTGACATAGCTGCCTTCGTCCGCGATGATCAACGTGCGCTCGAACTGGCCCGTTTCGGAGGCGTTGATGCGGAAATAGGTGGACAGCTCCATCGGGCAGCGCACGCCCTTGGGCACAAAGACGAAGGTGCCGTCCGAAAAGACCGCCGAATTCAGCGTCGCAAAGAAATTGTCCGTCACCGGCACCACCGTGCCCAGATACTTCTTCACCAGATCGGGATAGTCGCGGATCGCCTCGCTGATCGGACAGAATATCACGCCCGCCTGGCTCAGCTTCTCCTTGAAGGTCGTGGCGACCGAGACGCTGTCGAACACCGCGTCCACCGCCACGCCGGCCAGCGCCATCTGCTCGTGCAGCGGGATGCCCAGCTTTTTATAGGTCTCCAGCAGCTTGGGATCGACTTCGTCCAGCGACTGCTTCTTGGGCGCGGCTTTGGGCGCGGCATAATAATAGGCATTCTGGTAGTCGATCTTCGGGTAATGCACCCGTGCCCAGGTCGGCTCCTTCATCTGCACCCAGCGGCGATAGGCGGCCAGGCGCCATTCCAGCATCCATTCCGGCTCGCCCTTCTTGGCCGAGATGAAGCGCACCGTGTCTTCCGACAGACCCTTGGGCGCGCGCTCCATCTCGATGTCGGTGACGAAGCCGTATTTGTACTTCTCGCCGATCTCGGCGACGGCCTTGCGGGTTTCTTTCTGTGCGGCGCTGGACATCAGGCGGCCCTGTCGGTTTGAGGCGAACGGTTGGCGCGCTCGGCCAGTTTGACCAGCGACTCCACTGCGGCGTGTACATCATCGATCGTGCTGCTCCAGCCGAAGCTGGCGCGCAGCGCTGCGGCGGACAGGCCGGGATCGGCGCCCATTGCCGCCAGCACATGCGAGGGCGCAACCCTGCCGGACGAACAGGTGGCGCCCGCGCTCATGCGCACGCCGTCCAGGTCCAGCGCGATCAGCGCCGTTTCCGACGCCAGGCCGGGAATCGCAAAGTTGCTGGTGCTGCAAAGGCGCTCGGCGGCGGCGCCGAAGATAACCGTGTCGGGCAAGGCCTTTTTCAACGCCGTCTCGAAGCGCTCGGTCAGGTGCGCCAGGCGCGCCCGCTCGCCGTCTGCGCCGCGCAGCGTGTGGGCCGCCGCGCCGAACCCGGCGATGCCGGCCAGGTTCTCGGTGCCCGCGCGCAGGCCCTTCTGCTGGCCGCCGCCCAGGATCTGGGGACGAAGGGGAACGCCATCGGCGACGATCAGCGCGCCCACCCCTTGCGGGCCGCCCATCTTGTGCGCCGACAGCACCATGTAATCGCACAGCGAGAAATCCAGCGCCGTCTTGCCGGCCGCCGGCACCGCATCGACCAGCAGCAGTGCGCCCGCCTCGCGGCAATGACGACGTATCTCGGCCAACGGCTGGATCACGCCGGTCTCGTTGTTGGCCGCCATCACCGTCACCAGGGCGCGGCCCTTGCCCTCGCGCAGCGCGATACGCAGCGTCTCGGTATCGATGACGCCGTCGGCAGTCACCGGCAGGGTGGTCAGCCGGAGCCAGGGCAGGTCTTCGGCAATGCGCCGGGCAGTAGCCTGCACACAGGCATGCTCGATTGCGGATACGAACAAGCGGGTGATGCGCGAGCCGCCGTTCGCTTCCTGCTCATCCAGCGAACCTTCAACCGCGCCCCACAGCGCCAGTGAGACCGCCTCGGTGGCGCCGCTGGTGAAGATCACCTGCTCACCCTTGGCGCCTGCCAGCGCGGCGACCTTGTCGCGCGCGTCATCGACGATGGCGCGGGCCGCGCGACCGTTGGCGTGGACGGAAGATGGATTGCCGCAAACACCCAGCGCATGGGTCATGGCGGCCAGGCTTTCCGGCCGAAGGGGTGAAGTGGCGTTGTGATCGCAATAATGCATGGTGCTCTGCTGCTGGATACTATTCGGCCGCGACGGTCTCGTCCTTCGCGGGCATGCCGTTGCTCCCGTCGACAAAGCCGACATCGTTGCCCCCGTCGGCGAAGCCGACATCGTTACAGGGCCTGGCGCGCCCCAGAACGCGCCGCTCCACCACATCGGCCAGGCTGACGGAAGACAGAAACACGTGGATCTGCTGGCCCAGCTCCTCCCAAAGATCATGAGTCACGCAGCGGGCGCCCGATTTGGTGCAGCCCTTGGTGCTGCCGGTCTTGCAGCGCGTGGCGGCGATCGGCTCGTCCACCGCCATGATGATGTCGGCGATCCGAACCTCACCGGCCGGACGTGACAGGCGGTAGCCGCCGCCGGGACCGCGCACGCTGGAAACCAGCCCCCCGCGCCGCAGCTTGGCGAAAAGCTGCTCAAGATAAGAGAGTGAAATATCCTGGCGGGTGGCGATGTCGGCCAGGGCAACGGGGCGGACGCCCCCTGCGATGTCCGGCTGCGCGGCATTTCCGGCCAGATCGGCCATTGCCATCACCGCGTACCGTCCCTTGGTGCTCAGCCGCATGACCGCTGTTCCTTCTTCCGCCGGGCCCGAAACGGGCGTTTTTCCTTGCTTTTTCACCCCCTTCCCGGTGTAGAGAGGGGCCAGGAGTATCCCGGTAAGGTGGGATATAGAGTTCCCGAGTAAGTTGGTCAAGTATTAGCACCGTTTTGTTGAGTCTATCTGCAAAACATTGAAAAATATGTGGTTTTTGTGGCCGGAACCGGCCAAAGATCCCGAGTTTTTTAGTTGCAGATAGCCGTGGTGGGGAAAACGAGAATCCATGCCTGATGTCATCCTGCCCGGCTCGGCCGGCCGCATCGAAGCGCGCTATCAGCGGCAGAAGACCAATGGCGCGCCCATGGCGCTGGTCCTGCACCCTCACCCCCAGTTCGGGGGCACCATGAACAACCCCCTGGTCTATGACCTGTTTCACATGTTCCACGGCCTGGGCTGCACCACGGTGCGGTTCAACTTCCGCGGCGTGGGGCGCAGCCAGGGCAGTTTCGACAATGGCGCGGGCGAACTCAGCGACGCCGCCGCCGTGCTGGACTGGATGAACACGCTTTATCCCAATCCCAGCCATGTGTGGGTCTGCGGCATCAGCTTCGGCGCCTGGATCGGCATGCAGCTGCTGATGCGCCGCCCCGAAATCACGGGGTTCGTCTCCATCGCCCCGCCCGCCAGCATGTATGATTTCGCCTTCCTGGCGCCCTGCCCCGCCTCGGGCCTGATCGTGCATGGCACGCGGGACAATGTTGTGCCCGAGCCCGATGTGCAGAAGCTGGTCGACCGGCTGACCGCCCAGAAGGGCATAAAGATCACCTATCAGAAGATCGAAGGGGCCAACCACTTCTTCGACAAGCACGAAGCCGACGTGGTGGAGACGGTAAAGGACTATGTCTCCAACATGATGAGCAAACCCCGCGAAGGGCGCTAGGCGCGTCCGCCGGCTATCGTCCCGGTTTCCAGAACCTGCCGCCCGTCATCGGGTGAGCGACGCCGGTCGTGGTGGGCAGCGACAGGGGCAATCCGAGCTTCGAGCGCATTGCCAGATAGGCGAAGCCCTGCGCCTCCAGACCGTCGCCGTCCCAGCCGACGTCTTCCGCCGAAAGTACCGGCGCATTCGCCCGCGCTTTCAGCATCGCCATCATCGTTTTGTTGTGGCGGCCGCCGCCGCTGACGATCCAATTCGCGGCAGGTTCGGGAAAATGCGCGCGCGCCGCGGCCAGTGACGCGGCGGTGAATGCGGTCAGCGTGGCGGCGCCGTCAGCAGGCTCGAGCCCTTTCACAGCCTCCATGCCGAAATCCATGCGATCCAGCGATTTGGGCGGTTTGCGCTCGAAAAATGGATCGGCCAGCATCGCCGCCAGCGCTGCCTCGTCGACCTTGCCGGTCGCGGCGAAGGCGCCATCCTCATCTACCGGACGACCCGAATGGGCGTGCATCCAGTCGTCAACCGGCGCATTGCCGGGACCGGTGTCGAAGGCAATGATCTGGTTGCCATTCACATATGTCACCTGGGCCACCCCGCCGATGTTCACAATCACGACAGGTGCCCCCCCTCCGCCTTCGCTGGCCCGAGGGCCAGCTACAGCACCTCCCCCTTCCTGGTGCTTCGCACCGAAGGGGGAGCCTGACCTGAGTTGTCGCACGAGCACTGCGTGATAAAGCGGCATCAGGGGGGCGCCCTGCCCACCGGCCTTCACGTCGGCGCTGCGGAAGTCGTTGACGACGTCGATGCCCGTCAACCGCGCCAGAAGCGCGCCGTCGCCGATCTGCCAGGTCCAGCGCCATTCGGGCCGGTGCAGGATGGTCTGGCCGTGAAAGCCGATCAGCGCCACGGCGCCCGATTCCAGCCCCGCCCGGTCCAGCAGCGTCCGAACCGCCGCCGCGTGGGCTTCGGTCAGATGCCGTTCGGCCTTGCGGATGGCCATGGTCGCGGGAGGAAGGGGCACCGGGCCGGCGACATCACCCCGACGGGCCGCCGCCGCGCGCGCGTCATCCAGCGCCGCGCGCAACAGGGCTCTGGTATCGGGGTCATAGGGGACGGTCAGGCTGGGACCGGGACGGGCGATCTCCTCGCCATCCGTTTCCAGCAGGGCCGCATCCACGCCGTCCAGCGAGGTGCCGCTCATCAGGCCAATGACTTTTTGGATTGCGGCCATGTGTGCTAAAGACCCGCGCTTATTTCAGGACGTATAGCATGCCAGCCGCGCCCCGGTTCCAGTCCGAATTTCTCAAGACCTTTGTGGCGCGCGGAGCCTATTACGACTGCTCGGCGCCCGAGGACCTGGATGCACTGTTCGCCAGGGAGCGCGTCACCGCCTATATCGGATTCGACTGCACCGCCGACAGCCTGCATGTGGGCAACCTGGTCCAGCTGATGACCCTGCGCCGTATCCAGCAGGCCGGGCACAAGCCGATCCTGCTCATGGGCGGCGGAACCACAAAGGCGGGCGATCCCAGCGGCAAGGACGAGACGCGCCAGCTTCTGTCCAACGAGCGGATCGAGGCCAACAAGCAGTCGATCCTGGCCGGCATCCGCCATCTGCTGAAATTCGGCGACGGGCCCAGCGACGCCATCCTGGTCGACAATGCCGAATGGCTGGACAGACTGGAATACATCCCCTTCCTGCGCGAGGTGGGGCGCCATTTCTCGGTCAATCGCATGCTGACCATGGAGTCTGTGAAGCTGCGCCTGGACCGCGAGCAGCCGCTTTCCTTCCTGGAATTCAACTATTCGATCATGCAGGCCTATGACTTCGTGGAGCTCTACAAGCGATATGGCTGCCGCCTGCAATCCAGCGGCTCCGACCAGTGGGGCAATGTGGTGTCGGGCATCGAGCTGGGCCGGCGCATGGAACAGGCGCAACTGTTCGGCCTGACCACGCCGCTGATCACCACCGCCTCGGGCGCCAAGATGGGCAAGACCGCTGCCGGCGCGGTATGGCTGAACGCCGATCGCGTCAGCCCTTACGAATATTGGCAGTTCTGGCGCAATACCGAGGACGGCGATGTCGGCCGCTTCCTGCGGCTGTTCACCGACCTGCCGGAATCGGAGATCGCGCGGCTGGAAAAGCTGCAAGGCGCCGAACTGAACGATGCCAAGAAGGTTCTGGCGACCGAGGCAACCTCCATCCTGCATGGCCGCGACAGCGCGCAGGCGGCGGCCGAGACCGCGCGGCGCGCATTCGAGGAAGGCGCCAGCGCCGAAGGCCTTCCCACCGTCAGCGTCAGCCTGCCGGATGGAATCCTGAACCTGACGGTCGCGGCGGGGCTGGCCGCCTCCAACTCCGAAGCGCGCAAACTCATTGCCAACAACGGCCTGAAGCTGAACGATGTCACGGTCAGCGACCCGCGCCTGACGGTCGATGCATCGGCGCTCAATGCCGACGGTGTGTTGAAGCTGTCGAGCGGCAAGAAGCGTCACGTGCTCGCCAGGCGGCGCTGACGGCTATTTCGCCGGCTTTTCGCCAGGCTTCCGCGCCGGCGGATCGGTAACGGGCGTTTTCGGCTTTGCGGTGCCCTGCCCGTCCTGGGGCGCGTTGGACGGCGCGTTCGCGGCGGTGGGAATATGCCCCTCGAAGATGCGGCGCAGGATGCCCGGCGTCAGCATGGCCAGGGGATTGGTGCTGATGTCGGGATGCTCGGAATCGCCACTGAGCGAATAGGTCACCCCGAAAATGCCCTCGCCCTTCTTTGAGGCAAGTATATCGCCGATCACCGGCACGTTGCTGATGAACGAGTTGAGCGCGAAGGCCGGAACCAGCGAGCCTTTCAGCGCGATCTGCCCCTTGGGCCGGTCGATATAGCCGTCGGCGCTGGCGCCGATCGCGGGACCAGCCACGCGCGCGCCGTTCACGCTGATCACATTGTTCTTGGAGCTGAAGGGCATTTCCAGGCTGTCCAGGGTCATACCCTCGCCACCCATCAGGTCGACCAATCCGGTCAACGAGCCCGCCGAGAAAAGGCGTGCCAGGAACGACTGGTTGACCATGCGGAAGTTGGTCACCTTGAGGGTGCCGGTAAAGTCGGGGACCTTGGGATCGGTAGTGTCGGTGGCGCGGCCGGGCAGGACCACGGTGGCGTCCAGTGCCCCGTCGCGCATGCTTTCGAAGGCAAAGAGGCCGCGCGCCAGAAGCCCGGCATTGGCCGCGGTCAGCGTCATGCGCCGCCCCTCGGGCACCGCCACGATATTGGCGCCGATGTGCGCGCCCGCCGCGCCGTTGCCCTTGTCCTGCGCCAGGGCGCCCGAAAGTGCCAAGGTTGCGGGCCGCTCGCCCACGCCGGTCAGATCCATGCTGAAAGGCATGATCGAAACGCCGTCGCGCATGGCCAGGCGCTCCAGTTGCGCGCTGATGTGGAAACGGCCCTCGGGCGTGTCGTCAGGACGAGCGCCATGTGCGCCGTTTGCGCCCTGCCCGGTGCCATTGCGCCCGATCTTTGAGCCGTCCAGCGAACGGCCGCGCAGCGTGTAGTCGTTGCCCGCCGGTCCGCGCCGAAGCTGGAAGGCAAGATCGTTCAGCGGCCCCATCCGGATGGAGGGGAACACGAGGCTGGTCAGATCGCCGCCCCGGCCGAACGTCGCCGTTCCGGTCGCGTTCAGTACCGGCCCATCGATGCGGATTGTCTCGTCCGTCAGGACATTGCCGGGTGCGAAATTCACCAGAATGCGGCCCGTTGCCTGCTGGCCGGGATTTTTCTCGAGATTGACGATAGGCACCGACAGCATCGCGGGCGTGAAATCGACCGCGACATCGGCCTGAACCAGGGCGCCGCGATGGCCGGTGATCTGGGCCGCGACGGGAACGGTGCCGCGGAAAAAGCGCTGCAGGTTCACGCCCAGTTGCGCGCGCACCGCCTCGGTCATGTCACCCTTCACCGTCAGCCGGGTGGTGATGTTGTCCTGGGTCTTGAAGTCTTCGGTCCAGTCCACGGCCATGCGGGAATCGGCCATGCCGATGAACCCCGTCTGGTGCAGCCGGTCGTTGTTGATGTCGAAATCGACCACGCCGTCATGGACCTTGATGCGCCCCAGCACCACCGCGAAATCCTCGACATGGGCCTTGACGCCGATGCCGACATCATCGACCGGCAGGTCGGCGAGCATCGGCACCTGGAATGACAGGTCGGCGCCGGCCCTGCCGCCGGTCTGGCGTGGATCGATGCCGAAGCGGCGGGCATAGTTCAGCGGCGCCATGTCGATCAGGCGCATGATGTCGGGCATTGCGCCGTCGACGTGCACGGAGAAGTTGCCCACCGTTCCCACTTTGTGAAGTTCGGGGATCAGGGCGCTGCCGCGGCTGGCGATGATCGGCCCGATGTGCCCGGCGGTGAAACTGGCCCTGAAACTGTCGCCGGTCAGCACGGCGTCGCCGTCGACACCGGTGGCATGGGTCAGGCCCTTGATATAGGCGCCCTCCACGCCCTTGATGGCGAAGGTCATCTTCACGGAATCTTCGGGCAGGACCTCAAGGTCCATCACGCCGGGCGCAAAATCGCAGTTCGCATCAAGCGGCCCGATGGTGCCGGCAAAGATGTTGTGGTCGATCCATTCGCGCGCCCCCCCGGCCATCGGCAGCGGCCAGTAGCGCAGCAGCGTACGCACCGGCAGCTCGGCGATCTGCGCATGGGCGGAAAGCCCCGGCGCACCGGTGTCGTTCAAGCTCAGCTTGCCCGAGGCTGTCAGGTTGAAGCCCGGCGCGGTGAGCCTGGCCTGGGACACCTCGAAGCGGCGCGCACCCGGCAGCCAGGCGCCGTCCACCACCAGCGACTGATAGCCAACCGGCTGCTGGAAAAGGCCGGGCGCATCCACGACGATGCGGTCGAAGGCCAGCCGCGCCTTGATCTGCTCCAGCGCCCCACCGGCATAGACGAACTCCCCGTCGCCACGGCCGCGCATGCGCGCCTCACGCGCATCCAGGTCGGCGGTCTCGAGCGTCAGTTTGCGGCCGCTGCCATCGTAATGGCCGGTCAGCCGGAATTGGCGGACATGCAGGATCTTGTCCTTCAGTATGTGGGCGGGAATCTCGCCGTGCGCGGTCACGTCGAAATCGGCATTTTCCAGCTTGCCCCCCGCTCGCATCGCGAAGCGGGCGGAGGCGCTGGCGATGAGCGGGACGTTCTTGAGCACGGCATAGCGCGGGGCATTGGCGGCAAGCGCGCGCAAATCCAGACCGCTGACGGTCAGGTCGCCACGAAAGGGGGCCTGTCCGGGCGGAAGCACAAGGTTGGCGGAGACATGGCTCTTGCGGCCGGAAATTTCGGTATCGGCGTCGAAGGCCAGCAGGATGTCGCGCCCCCGTGAACGCATGACAAGCGAGGCCTTGGGCGCCACGACGAACAGGCCGCTGGGCTCGTCCATGATGGCCAGCCGCGCGTTGCGCACCGCAAAGCTCTCGAGGGACGAGCCGGTGCCGCCCCTGGCTTCGATCACGTCGCCCAGGCGCCGTATCAGGTCCTCGCTGTTCCGGTCCTGCTGAAGTCCCAGCCGGATGCCGCCATCCTTGGTGTGGACCAGGGTAAGCTGGACGCCCACCAGCGCGATGCGGCGAACCACGATCCGCCCGCTGAGAAACGGCGCCGCCGCGAGGTCGATATCGGCCTTGGGCGCCTGTGCGACGATGCGGCCGCTGCTGTCGTACATGCGCGCGCCCAGCACAACCAGGTTCACCCGGCCTTCGTCGCGGCTCCATTCGATGGCGGCCTGGTCATAGTCCAGCGCGATGCCCGGCAGCGCGTCATGGATCGCCGCGGCCAGGGTGCCGTGCAGAGGCCCCAGCGACACCGGGCCAATCAGCAGCCGCACCCCGGCGCCTACTACGAAAAAGACGATCGCCGCCACGATCACGCCCGCCCCAAGCGCCGCAGCGCTGATGTGATGGGCCTTTATGAATCGGGACAGCGTCACGCGGGTCTTCTTCAAAGAGGATCCTGCCCCTGGCGGGGACCCCGGCGCGGGACAAGGCTGTTCCTGATCTGGCGCCAGCTCAGTAATACCTCTGTTAGGCTTAAAAAGGGCAAATGTTCCAGCCCCTTGTCTCACGAATGTCACTGGACCGGCCCGCTTCTGCGGATTGCCCGGACCGCCGGGATGGGGTTAAATCCGCCCCACTCAAGGGGATCGGCGGAACCGGGGCATGGCCGGGACGAGAAGCGCTGGAACTTTGGCCGCTCGCAAGGCGGCTTCGCAAGCTGCGGCTGGCT
>JBEHXB010000013.1:0-17835 GCA_048498895.1 Pseudomonadota bacterium | reverse complement strand
CGGGTTGATGTGGTGACAGGCGGTGCCTCGGCTGTCTATGGCTCCGACGCGGTAACCGGCGTGGTGAACTTCGTGCTGGACCGCAACTTCACCGGACTGAAGACGGACTTCAATGCCGGCCTTTCCAATTATGGCGACGCGATGAGCTACAAGATGGCTGTTGCCGCCGGATCGGAGCTGTTCGGCGGCCGCGGGCATGTCGAAGGGTCGGTGGAATACCGTCATATGGACGGCTACGACTTTTTCTCCCGGCCCAACGGACCGACGGTCTATACCCAGGTGGGCAACGGCACAGCTGCCAAACCCTATGTCGTCCTGCCCAATGGCAACCGGCCGAATTCCAGCCTGGGCGGCCGCATCAATAACTGCGTCGCGCCCTGTTCGGTGAATGGCTGGCAGTTCGCAACCGATGGTGTGCTGACACCCTTCGACGAGGGCAAGACCACCGGCACCTCGAACGAGAATTCGGGGGGTGACGGCGCCCAGACGATCTATTCCACCGCCCAGGATGCCTATCGCCAGGCCACGGCATTCGGCCGCTTCAGCTATGCCATAAACGACACCACCAGCGCCTATATACAGGCCAGCGGATCGGAGGCCTATTCGACCGGCTACCATTTCCCGCAGAAGATGACGCCGGGCTCGGCCAGCGCCCGGGCGGACTATTTTTCCCAGGCCGCCACCTTTTTCAAGGACAACCCGTTCCTGTCGCCGACCGTGCAGGCACAGCTTGGCAATAACGGCAGGCACGACACATCCAACATTTTTCAGATCGGCGAATTCCTCGAGGGCCTGGGGCAGAAGGAACTCAACCATACGACCAACGTAAACCGGCTTCTGAGCATGCAGGTCGGGTTGGAAGGCACGCTGGCAAGCCGATTCAACTGGAACCTGTTCTACACCCACGGCGAAAACCGCCTGGCGGTGGACCTGGCCAACAACCAGAATTACCAGAAGCTCTATGCGGCATCCGATGCGGTCGTGACGTCCAGCGGCACCATCAAATGCTATGCCGCGACCCAGGCAGCGACGGCGGCGGAATATGCCGATTGCGTGCCGATCAATCCCTTCGGGCCGACCGCGATCACCCGAAATGCCTTCGAATATGAATCAGAGACCACATCCTTCCATCAGACCAATGTCCTGGATGATGTCGGCGCCGCCATTTCCGGCCCGGTGTGGGATGGCTGGGCCGGACCGGTCACCGCGGCGCTTTCCGGTGAGGCCCGCTTCCAGGACTATACGGTCACTGCGAATGCACCCATCAAGAATGTCGATTGCACGGGCCTGCGCATCTGCAGTCCCAGCTTGCCGCTCTATGCCCAGGGCGTCCTGGCCCCGGTGAGTGCGTCCGCCAATGTCTGGGAGATTGCGGCGGAAATGGAAGTTCCGCTGCTGAAGGACGTACCCCTGGCCCGCCGCCTGGCATTGAACCTGGCCGGCCGCTACACCGATTACAGCACGTCGGGCGCGGTCGAAACCTGGAAGGTCGGGCTTGATTATGCCATCGTGGATTCCTTGCGCTTGCGCGGCACCACCTCGATCGACATCCGGGCGCCCACGCTGAGCGATTTCAACCAGCCGCCGACGGTGGTTGTGGTCGGCTTCAACGATCTGCACACCTCGATCAACAGCACCACCTTCCAAATCAGTCAAGGTAATGCCAATTTGAAGCCCGAGGTGTCGCGCACCTACACGGTCGGCGCGGTGTGGACACCGGAGTCGGTGCCGAACCTGACCATGTCGCTGGATTATTTCCGCATTCACATGAACAATGCGATCGGCTCGATAAGCCCCGGCAGCACCTCGACCCAGACGCTGTGCGAGGCTTCAGGCGGCACCGCGCCCTATTGTTCGCTGTATCAGCGCCCGCTTGCCTTCAGCGATCGTTCGGCGGCCAACTATCCCACCCGCATCTTTGCACTCAGTCTCAATACGGCGTCGATCAGGACCGAAGGCTTCGATTTCGAAGCCGATTACAGTTTTGAGATGTCGGATCTGGTGAGCGGCTGGGCCGGGTCCTGGCAGGCACGCGGTTTGCTGAGCTATCAGCCCGTTCTGCAGTCTGTGGCCTTCCCGGGGGCGGCAGTGGTCAAGACAATCGGCCCCAAGACACGCGCCACCATGTTCCTGACCTACACGTTGAACGACTGGACGATCGGCCTGCAGGACCGCTGGATGAGCAGCTTCGGCAAGGCGTCGCAGCTCAGCCAGGTGTACGTGCAGCCGGAAGTGGGCTCCTACAATTCCATCGACGTGAATATCACCAGGGCATTCGAGATGGGCGGCACCGATTTGTCGGCCTATTTTGTTGTCCAGAATGCTCTGAACACCGTGCCGCCCCTGTACATCTCGTCGGCCAACACCGGTTACGATCCAATGGCCATCAATGGGGAGAGTATCATGGGCAGGTATTTCACGATTGGCATCCGGGCAAACCTCTGATGATGGGTACCTTCGGCCGGCCCGGCATTCCCGCGGGGCCGGCCCACTTCTTCCTGGGCCGCGGCAATGGGCGCAGACCCATGTCCTGCGCGATTTGGAAGCTTGGCTGTCGCGCCACGAATACAGGTGATTTTCATGATTGACACTGCCGAACCCGCGCCGCGCCAGGCCAATGATGCCGCATCCCATGCCGTCCCGGCGAAGGTACTGGAGATGCTGCGCCATGTCAGCACCGCCACCTTGTCGACGGCGTTGTTCAAGCGAGGCCTGCGCAACCAGATGATCCAGGCGGTTCGGCCCCTGGCGCCGCTGAAGCAGAATATGGTGGGGATCGCCTATACCCTGCGCTACATCCCGGCGCGCGAGGATCTCAATCCCATCTCGGTGTTCGACGATGTCGACCATCCCCAGCGCAAGGCGATTGAATCCTGTCCGCCGGGCGCGGTGCTGGTGATCGACAGCCGGGGCAATGCGCGCGCCGCCTCGGCCGGCTCGATCCTGGCGCGGCGCCTGATGATGCGCGGCTGCGCCGGTGTGGTCACCGACGGCGGCCTGCGCGACAGCGCCGAGATCGCCGCGCTGGACATCCCCGCCTTCCACCAGCGCCCCTCGGCGCCGACCAACCTGACCTTGCATCAGGCCATCGACATCAATGTTCCGATCGGCTGCGGCGACGCGCCGGTGTTTCCGGGTGATGTGATCGTGGGCGACGCCGACGGCGTCATCGTGATTCCCGCTGCAATCGCAAGGGAAATCGCCGAGGTTGCGGTGTCCATGACGGTGTACGAGGATTTCGTGGTTGATATGGTCGCGGGGGGGCATTCCATTGTCGGGCTCTATCCACTGACCGACAACAGGATCAAGGTTCTGTTCGAGGAATGGCGGAAGAAGAATGGCCGCTAGAGCAACCAGGCCTGGAGTGCCGCTGCCATGACGTGAATATCCTCGCTGTCTTGCGGAACAGGGCGGCAGGAAGGTCGAAACAACGCGCATATCCGGCCGCCGCCGGCCCAACGGGCTATTGGCAGGTAACAAGCCGGGCAAGGGGAGGTCTGGTCAATGCAACATGATTCTGCCGCAGATCATTCGTCGCGCCGTTCTTTCCTGCGCGGGGGCGCGCTGGGGCTGGCAAGCGCCGCTGCCGCGACCGCCGCCGGGGTGAACCTGGCCGCGGCTGCCGAAAGTACCGGCGCCAGGATCAAAGACATTCAGACCATGACCATTAGTGGTCCGCGCACCTATGTCCTGGTCCGCGTCGTCACCAATGACGGCCGCTTCGGCATTGGCGAGGCCTATGGCACGCCGGGCGTGGCCGTGGCCGAACAGATCATGGCGATCAAGCCGCAACTTGTCGGCCTCAATCCACTGGAGATCGACAAGATCTATACCTTCATGGGATCGGGCGCGCGCAGCCTGGCGGGACCGCGCACCGACGGCTCGGCCCATATGCTGATGCGGGCCGCCAGTGGCATTGAAATGGCGCTGTGGGACCTGGCGGGCAGGATCCTGAACACGCCCACCTCAGTCCTGCTCGGCGGACAGTTTCGCGATCACGTGCGCGTCTACGACCATTCGCACCCACGCGACATGTTCGACAAGGCGGCATGCCGCGAATGGGCCGACAAGGTGAGGGCGCATCCCAGCGGCTTCACCGCGCACAAGATCGACGTGCCGCGCACCGCCAGCCCCTGGGCCGACGACAGGCGGCCGGGCGCCGTGATCGATTATGCTCACGATGTCGCCAATCGCCAGCTCACCACCAAGGAACTGGTGCGGATCGCACAGGCCTACGAGAACTGCCGCGAGGCGATTGGCTGGGACCATGACATCATGGTGCATTGCCACTGGCAATATGACCTCAACACCGCGCTGGAACTGGCGCGGGCCGTGGCGCCCATCAAGCCGTTATGGCTGGAAGATCCGCTTCAGGTCGCCTATACCGATTCCTGGAAACGGCTGACCGCGGAATCGCCCGTGTCGATACTGACCGGTGAGAATCTGGAGCGTGTCGAAGGCTTTGTGCCTTTCCTGATCAATCAGGGCTGTCATATCGCCAATCCCGACCTGCGCAACAGCGGCGGCTTCCTGGAATCCAAGCGCATCGCCGACTTCGCCTCGGTCTTCGGCATCCCGATAACCACGCATGGCACTGCCAGCCAGCTCTACACCTATCAGGTCTGTCAGTGGGCCGCCTCGATCCGCGACTATCTGATAGGCGAAACGATAACCGGCGAGGGCGGCTGGATGGACCAGTTGCTGCAACTGGACGGACCCTACATTGAAAAAGGCTATGTCAAAGTCAGCAACAAACCGGGTACCGGCGCGGTGCTCAATCCCGATGTGGTCAAGGCCCATCTTCTGCCGGGACAGAGCTGGTGGGGTGATCTGTGAGCGTGGTCGCCGCGGCGGAAGAAACGCGCCATCTGGGAGCTTCCCGCTGGTGGGTCGTCGTGCTGCTGGCCCTGGGCTGCATCATCGCCTATGTCGACCGGGTCAACCTGTCCTTCGCGATCATCGACGCCGACTTCAAGCACTTCTTCAATATCAGCAACACCGAGCGGGGGCTGGTCAATTCGGCCTTCTTCTGGTCTTACGCGGCGTTGCAGATTCCCGCCGGCTGGGTCGTCGACCGTTACGGCTCGAAATATCCGCTGGCGATCTCTTTTGCGGTGTGGAGCGCACTGACCGCCTTTGCGGCCTTTACTTCCGCCTTTGCCAGCCTGTTCGCTGTGCGCCTGCTGCTGGGCGTGGGCGAGGCGGCGCTGCAACCGGCCTCGATGCGCTGGATCCGCCATAATTTCGACGAGCGGCAGCGCGGCTTCGCCATCGGCGTCTTCATGTCCGGCTCCAAATTCGGTCCCGCCATTGGCTCGGTGCTGGCGGCGTTGCTGATCCAGGCCTATGGCTGGCGGGCGATGTTCGTGATCCTGGGGGCGTTTGCGCTTCTGTGGCTGCTGCCATGGCTCTACTTCGTCAAGGACGATCGTCATACCGGCTCGGCGCGCCACGTCGCGACCGGCAGCGAGCCGAAAGAGCCGATCGGTGACCTTCTGAAAAGCCCGATCCTGCTGGGTGTCATCATCGGCACCTTCGCCTACATGTATTTTGTTTATTTCTGCATGACCTGGATGCCCGCCTATCTGCGCGAGGCGCGTGGCCTTTCGTTGACCTCCAGCGGCGCCTACACCACCTTCAGCTTCGCCGGCATGGCCACGATGTCGATCATCGGCGGCTGGCTGGCCGATCGCATGATCGTTGCCGGCCGCGATCCGGTCGCGGTGCGCAAGGGCTTCACCATGGCAGGCTTCCTGCTGGCCTCGACCGAGGTGCTCAGCCCGATGCTTTCCTCTCTGGACTGGGCGTTGGTGGTGTCCATCTTTTCGCTCAGCGGCCTTGGCCTTGCTACCGCCAATTACTGGGCGCTGACCCAGACCTTGATCCCCGGCAGCAAGATCGGCCGCATTGTCGGAATCCAGAACTGCGCGGCCAGCGTGGCGGGAATCGTTGCGCCCATCATCACGGGCTGGCTGGTGCAGAAAACCGGCGGCTATGCCGCGGCGATGCAGATGGTCCTGTTCTTTCTGGGTTGCGGAATTCTGGCATACGGCTTCCTTGTCAGGGACAAAAGATCGCGAGCCTCCTGAGCGGGCGAAGGACTATCCACCGGCGGCGGCCGGCACACAGGCGGGACAAGTGCCCCCTCAAGCGCGCGCCGTTCACCGAGGCCGCCAAGCACAGTTACCAAAGGTTAAACCTTATCCACGCCTTGCAGGGGCGTGCGATACTGGCGCGATGGGACGTGTCGCGCTGTCGATCGAACTTTTGTTGCCACCCGCCCGGGGGCCTCTTGTCCAGCGCTCAGGGGGAGGGGGGTATGGCAAAAACGCAAAAACGAATATTCGCCCAGTGCCCATGGCTCTAGCACTTTTCCGTCCGCCCTCTCTTTCCGATACGGTTTTGCGGCGGCGGCAATCCAGCGCCTGTCCGCCCATCAGGGGGCAACACTGGCTGATCCCGCCGCGTGCTCGGCAGGCAACCCGTCGCCTGTCAGGGGCTCGGTGGACGTCGAGATTGGGATTTGGCGGAAACGGCCGTTGTCATCGCCATCTGACCGGAACTGCCGAATCGGTCAAGTTCTGGCGCGCCCGAAAGGATTCGAACCTCTGACCCCCAGATTCGTAGTCTGGTGCTCTATCCAGCTGAGCTACGGGCGCGTTTGGAGGGCGCGAACCTATTGATGTGGCCCCACAAACGCAAGAACTACCGCAACGGGGCTGGCGGACGGCCGTGTTATTCCCGCCAAGTCCCGGTAAAATCGCAAAATTTCCCCTCAAAGCGGCATCGTGCTCCCTTGTCCCTTTCCGCTGCGCTGGTTAAGACTTGCAGGCAAAGGGTCTGCCATCCCTATAATTGGGGGCGCGGACGGGTTGGGTGTGTTGGCGCCGCAAATCTTGGGCAGGCATCCTGGCTTACAGGAGGTCCATGGGCGCCATGCAGCGGAGAACATGATGAGGGGAATTCAGGCGCAGCAGAGGCTCAAGAAGAGCCTTTTCCTGGCTATTTCGCTGACCGGCGCTCTGATGCTGTCCGCGTGCGCCGATATCGACAACATGTTTGGCGATGACGAAGCGACCATGTCAGGCCAGGGCGCTGCTCCCGATGCGGGCGCCCCGCCCACGGCATCGGCGCCCGCGCCGGGCGCCTACGCTCCCACCGCCGGCGTTTCAGGCGCGGGAACGATGGCCACCATCACCCCGGTAACCATCGATCCGGGCAGTGACACCGGCACCGCCGTCAACAAGACCATCCAGTCCCTTCGCAGCCAGGTCTCGGGCCTGCAGCAAAAGCTTGTCAGCAACGCCCAGCGCCTTGCCGACCTGCGCAATGCCAGCGTGGGCGCCGCCGGCGCCTATCAGGAGGCGAAAGCCCGCATCATCACCCGCCTGCAGGTGGGTACCACCAAAGGCAATCCCGAACTGGTCGCCGAATGGAACACTGCCCAGGGCCAGTTGGATGCCCTGACAGCCAACATCAATGCCCTCAATGCGCTGGGGACAGATGTGGCCAACGATTCTTCCACCACCCACTATGCCCTCAATCAGATCGGGGCGACCTTCAATGTCTCTGGCGCCGTCGATGAGGACCATCGCCAGCTCACCGTTCTGGAGGATGAAACCAGCCAGACCATCGTGCTGATCGATCGTCTGTTGAAGGAAGTCTCCGACAACGTGCAGCGCCAGACCGCCTATGTGGCTAACGAGCGCGCCAACCTCACGTCCCTGGCCGCCTCCATCAAGAGTGGAGAGCTCTACAGCGGCGGGCTCGGTGTTCCAATGGTCGCGCCGACAGGCGGGCAGCTGGCGGCGGGGGGCGCTCCGCTGGTGGTGATCAAGTTCGATCATCCCGACGTCAATTACCAGCAGGCGCTCTACGCCGCGTTGAATCAGGCGCTGCAGAGCCGGCCCGGCGCAGGATTTCAGGTGGTGGCCGTCTCGCCGACCAAGGGCACCGCCGCTGCAGTTCAAATCGCCCAGACTACCGCCCGCCAGCATGCCGAGGACGTAATGCGCTCGATGACTGACATGGGCGTGCCCGCCAGTCGACTCAATGTGGCCTCGACCACCGATCCCAACGCGACCGCAAATGAAGTGCGCGTCTTCGTCCGCTGAGATTCAGGATATCGCGCCCAAAGGCCCCGCTGACTGGCGGGGCTTTTTCTTTGTTGCCCCATCCGCTTCCTGCGTACCATGATGCAGCGCTAGGATGGTGAAGCACATGCGTTTCTTGAGACGGTTTCTGGCGCTCGCCTGCGCGTTGCTTCTGCCCGTCACCGCGATCGCTGACATTCAGCCCGGCTATATCCAGCCATTCGCAAAGCATGAAATGGTGGCGGCCGCCAATCCCCTGGCCGCGGAGGCGGGGCTTGAGATCCTCCGGGCCGGCGGCTCGGCCGTCGATGCCGCCATCGCCGTGCAGATGGTGTTGAACCTGGTCGAGCCGGAATCGTCCGGCATCGGCGGCGGCGCCTTCATGCTGGTATTCGAGCCAAAGACCAAAGCCGTCATCAGCTTTGACGGGCGTGAACTGGCGCCAGCCTCAGCCACGCCTGGAATGTTCCTTGGCGCCGACGGCAAGGCGCGGCCCAAGCTGCAAGCCGTTCCCGGCGGCCTTTCGGTCGGGGTGCCGGGCGTGGTTGCCATGCTGGAGATGGCACACGAAAAATACGGCAAGCTGCCCTGGGCCAGGCTCTTTGCGCCCGCCATTCGTGCCGCCGAGAACGGCTTTCCTGTGGGACCGAAGCTGGCACGCACCATCGCGCGCTGGCCGCAAATGCGCGACATGCCCGACATCCGCCGCACTTTCTATCATTCCGATGGCACCCCCTTTAAAGAAGGAGAGATCCTGAAGGAACCCGAATTGGCAGCCAGCCTGCGCGCAATCGCCGATGGCGGCGCAAAGGCATTTTATTCCGGCAAGATCGCGCACCAGATCGTGGATGCCGTTCAGGACGCCCCACGCAATCCAGGCGGCATGACGCTCGCCGATCTGGCCGGCTATCGCGCCAAGGAGCGCCCACCGGTCTGCGGCGATTATCGCCAATGGCGCGTGTGCTCAATGGGTCCGCCCAGTTCGGGCGGTATCGCTATCGTGCAAATCCTGGGCATGCTGCAGCATTTTCCCGCATCTGAGCTGCAGCCGAATACGCTGAGCGAAGCACATCTGTTCACCCAGGCCAGCCGCCTGGCCTATGCCGACCGGGCAAAATACCTGGCCGACAGCGATGTCATAGACGTCCCGGTCCGTGGCTTGCTGGATAAAGGCTATATCGCCAGCCGTGCGGCAGCTATTGACCCGAACAAGGACATGGGCAAGGCAACGGCGGGCAATCCACCCGAAAAGCACGCCGACTATAGTCCCCAGGTCTCACCGGTCCTGCATGGCACCAGCCACATGACGATCGTGGACCGCCAGGGGATGGTAGTGTCCATGACCACCTCGGTCGAATTCGTTTTCGGGGCCGAGATTATGGCGGGCGGTTTCCTGCTCAACAATACGTTGACGGATTTCTCCATGCAGCCCGAGATCGATGGTCAACTCGTGGCTAATGCCCCCGCGCCCGGCAAGCGGCCGCTTAGCGCGATGTCACCCACCATCGTCCTCGACAAGGATGGTAATTTTCTGCTGTCCGTGGGCTCGCCCGGCGGCCCGGCCATCATCGACTATGTCGCCCAGACGCTGGTGGCCATGCTGGATGGCGGGCTCACACCTCAGAAGGCCATCGACCTGCCCCGACAGCTCAACCTCAACGGTCCTACGCGGCTGGAACAGTCACCCGCAAATGACCTGCTGGTGTCAGGTCTGAAGGCCATGGGCCATGACGTAACGGTGCAGGGGGGCGAGGGCAGTGGCCTGCACGGGATTGAGAAGATCAAGGGCGGCTATATTGGCGGTGCCGATCCCCGTCGCGACGGGGTGGTAATTGGGGACTGAGCGCCGCAGACCGGATTTGGCCGGTAACGTGCCAGATCTATCTTTTTAATCAGTGGTTTGCCCGGGAACTGGCAGGTTAACCTTCCGGTCGTTGACAGGGCTGGGGCCAACGCCTAAAACCCCGGCTCTTTTCGCGCCTGTCGGGCGCAAGACCGCCAGTTTTCGGGAGCCTTGAGACCCATGAAGCGCACTTATCAGCCGAGCAAACTCGTGCGAAAGCGCCGCCATGGGTTCCGTTCGCGCATGGCGACCGTCGGTGGGCGCAAAGTCCTGAACCGCCGCCGCGCCAGCGGCCGCAAGAAGCTTTCGGCCTGACCGGGAGTTCATCTGGCGCCCATCTGGACCTGGCGTCCCGGGAGTGCGGGTTGTCCGTGCCGCCCAAGGGAAAGATCGTAGTGGATCGTCTGAAGAACCGCTCCGACTTCCTTAGGGCCGCGCGGGGGGTCCGCCGTGCCGAAGGTGGGGTGACGCTGGAAACATGTTCCACGCCCATCCCAGACCGTCGGGAAGGGCATCTGCGTGTGGGCTTCACCGCCAGCCGCAAGGTCGGCAACGCGGTGGTCCGAAACCGCGCTCGCCGCCGTCTTCGCGCCGCGGCGTCCCAGATCCTGCCCCTTTTGGGCCGGCCGGGGCATGACTATGTTCTCGTTGCCCGCGGCTCGACTGTGGGGCGCCCGTTTGAGGGCCTATTGTCGGACATCACGCGGGCGCTGAACGCGGCGCACCGCAAATTGGACGCCTCGGCGGGAGAGCCTCCCAATGCCTAACCCTGAGCGTGATTCCGGCCTGAGCCCTCGCGGGGCCTTCATCTGGCTGCTTTCGCTGCCCATTAAAGCCTATCGGTTGCTGCTATCGCCCCTCCTGCCGCACAGTTGCCGCTACAGCCCGACATGCTCGGTCTATGCGCTGGAGGCACTAAAGATTCACGGCCCCGCGAGGGGGCTCTGGCTGGCGGTGTGCCGTATCGGGCGCTGCCATCCCATTTCCTGGCTAGGCGGCGGACAAGGATCCGATCCTGTTCCGCTGCCCCATCCCAAGCAGGGACACCCATGAACAGTAACAATAAGAACCTCATCGTGGCTTTCGCGCTCAGCGCTCTGGTGCTGTTCGCCTGGCAGTATTTTGTGGCACGCCCCCAGATGCAGGCCGAACAGGCCAAGCAGGCGGCCCTGAGTCACCAGGCCCCGAAAGCGGCCAGCAAGCCTGCGGCGGCGCCAAACCTGCCAGGCATGAGCGCGCCCGCGACTCACATGAACCGCGAAGCGGCCCTGAAGCTGGGCGGCCCGCGGATTACAGTCGATTCGCCGATGGCTGACGGCTCGATCCTGCTGAAGGGTGCGCGCTTCGACGATATGCGGTTGAAGAAGTATCGTGAGACGGTCGATCCCAACAGCCCGGAAATCGTGATCCTCGCCCCCAAGGGCACGGATTATCCTTACTATGCCGAATTCGGCTGGGTCGGTGCCAAAAACCTGCCGGATGACAATACTCAGTGGACTCAGGTCGGCGACAATGCGCTGACTCCCGGCCATCCGGTGACCTTGACCTGGAATAACGGTCACGGCGTGACTTTCACGCGCATCATCGCCATTGACGACAAGTACATGTTCACTGTGACCGACAAGGTGGTCAACGACGGTGGCGCGCCTATCACGTTGTATCCTTATGGATATGTTGCGCGCCAGGGCGTGCCAAGCGCCCAGCACACCTGGATACTGCACGAAGGTTTTGTCGGCGTTGCCAATGGCAGCGAGGTCGACGCCAAGTACAGCGACTTCAAGGACGCGGGTACGCCGCCAAAGGCGTTCTCATCCGTTGGGGGCTGGGTGGGCATCACCGACAAATACTGGATGGCGGCTGTGGTGCCACCCCAGGGCGAATCCTTCGATGGCGCCTATCAGGGCAGCAAGCTGTCCAATGGCATTGAAGCCTATCAGGCCAATTACCGCCTGGGCGCGCGCACTGTCGAGCCAGGGGGGGCAGCAAGCGTAAAGCACCGTCTGTTCGCCGGCGCCAAGGTGGTTGACGTCCTGCGCGATTATCGCGACCGCGAGGGCATCGTGCAGTTCGACAAAGCGGTCGACTGGGGCTGGTTTTGGTTCTTCACCAAGCCGCTTTTTTGGCTGCTGGACGTCTTCTACAAGTTCATCGGCAATTTCGGCGTCGCCATCCTGATGCTGACGGTGGTGGTCAAGCTGGCCTTCTTTCCATTGGCCAATACCCAGTTCAAGTCGATGAGCAAGATGAAGAAGGTGCAGCCAGAGATGGAGCGCCTGAAGAAGGCGCATGCCGATGACCCTCAGGCCATGCAGCAGCAGATGATGGAGCTGTACCGGCGCGAGAAGGTGAACCCGCTATCGGGCTGCTTGCCAATTCTGATCCAGATCCCGGTCTTTTTCTCGCTCTACAAAGTGTTGTTCGTCACCATCGAGATGCGGCACGCGCCCTTCTATGGCTGGATCCACGACCTGTCGGCGCCTGATCCCACCTCGATCATCAACTTGTTCGGTCTTCTGCCATTCGACCCGCACACCGTGGTACCGGCCTTCCTGTCCTTCCTGTCGATCGGCATCTGGCCGATCCTGATGGGCATGACCCAGTGGGTGCAGACCAAGTTGAATCCGACGCCGGCCGATCCGATGCAGGCGCGCATGTTCACCCTGATGCCAGTGATCTTCACCTTCATGTTTGCCACGTTCCCGGCGGGCCTGGTGATCTACTACACCTGGAATAATCTTCTGTCGGTGGCACAACAGTACTTCATCATGCGCCGTCAAGGCGTTGAGGTAAAATTCTTCGACAGGCCCAAGAAGTTGACGGCGGGCAATGACTGAAGGAATGCAGCCTTCGGTTGGAGAGATCGAACTCGCTCGCAAGCTGTTTGTGGGGGCCTGCGATTTCGTATGGGGCGCAACGTCGGCCCAGAACCTGCCGCCGGAGAAGCTGAACGAGGTAGCCTTTGTCGGCCGTTCCAATGTGGGCAAATCCTCACTGGTCAATGCGCTGACCGGCCGCAAAACGCTGGCACGCGTCTCCCAGACCCCGGGCGCAACCCGCCAAATTAATTTTTTCAATCTGGGGGGCAAGCTGATGCTGGTAGACCTGCC
Source organism: Pseudomonadota bacterium (assembly GCA_048498895.1). GTDB lineage: Bacteria > Pseudomonadota > Alphaproteobacteria > Micropepsales > Micropepsaceae > Rhizomicrobium. The sequence continues at coordinate 4,792 of JBEHXB010000013.1, read as the reverse complement.
AGGCTACGGCTTTGCCAAGCGTTCGAAGGTGGAAGCTGCGCAGTGGCAGGAAATGATCTTTGCCTACCTGCGAGGCCGCGCGCTTTTGCGGCGAGTGGCGCTGCTGATCGACGCGCGCCGCGGGGTGATGGACAGCGACCGCCAGGTGATGGAGCTGTTGGATCGGGCAGCGGTGTCCTATTTTCTGGTACTGACCAAGGTTGACGAGCTGGATACGGCGACACAGAGCCAGGCGCTGACGGCCACCGGCGTGGAAGCCGCGCAGCACAATGCCGCCCTGCGCCAGGTGGTTCTGACCTCGGCGCTGAAGGGCGTCGGAATAGCGGATTTGAGAGCCCATTTAGCCGCCCTGGTTGGCTAGTCTCCTGTATGCAACAAACAAAAGGTTAGAATCTGCCGGCCCGCCGCGCTATAAGGCCCGCGCTTTTTTGCCGGGCTGCCGATGGCCGAAGATACCCCCGAGGAACGGAATCTGCGCGTGATGGCGCGCTGGCGCCAGACGGGGCGCGTGTTGGTCGAGGCGCTACCGTACATCCTCAAATACGACCAGAAGACCATCGTTGTGAAATACGGTGGTAACGCAATGTCCGGCACCGGCGCGCGGGACTTCGCCCAAGACATCGTGTTGATGAAGCAGACCGGCATAGACCCGGTGGTGGTGCATGGTGGCGGACCTCAGATCGGGGCCATGCTCAAGAAGCTGGGCATCAACTCCACTTTTATCGATGGCCTGCGTGTCACCGATGAGGCAGCGGTGGAAGTGGTGGAAATGGTGCTGACCGGTTCCATCAACAAGAAGATCGTCAGTGGCATCAACGCTGCAGGTGGGCGGGCGGTGGGCCTGTCTGGAAAGGACGGTAACCTTGTGATTGCGCGCAAGGTGGCGATGACCCATCTCGACCCACAAACTGGTGAGCGCAAGGCCGTCGATCTCGGTTTTGTCGGAGAGCCCGACACCGTCAATCCCGAAGTCCTCCACTCAATTATGAAGTCGGAGACCATTCCCGTGATTGCCCCCATCGGAGTGGGCCGCAAGGGCGAAACCTTCAATATCAACGCCGATACTGTGGCCGGCGCAGTATCCTGCGCGCTAAAGGCCGAGCGTCTGGTCCTCCTGACCGATGTAGAAGGCGTTCTGGATAGTGAGAAAAAGCTGATTCCGCGTCTGACGGTGCGCGAGGCCCGAGCACTGATCGCCGACGGGACCATCTCAGGCGGAATGATTCCCAAAATCCAGACAGCAATTGATGCGGTGGAAGGTGGCGTCCGTGCAGCCGTCATCCTGGACGGACGCATCCCTCATGTGCTGCTGCTCGAGCTGTTCACCGAACACGGCGCCGGCACACTGATCACGGCGGAATGACGCGATTGTGCCGCATCCTGCTGGCGGCTGCGGGCCTGGCCGCAACCGGCTTGCCCGCACATGCGACACTCACCCTGTGCAATCGCACCAGTTATGTGCTCGAGGCGGCTACCAGTGCACTCGACGGCGGTGTCGCGGAGGTGAAGGGCTGGACCCGCATTGCGCCCGGTGACTGCGTAGCGGCGCGGCCGGAAAGCCTCAAGGGGCGCGCCTGGTTTGTGCACGCGCGCTCCAGCATTGCCCATGGGGGGCCGGCGCGTGCGTGGGGCGGCAAGCATCTTTTCTGCGTGCGCAATGGCAATTTTTCCCTCAAGCGGCCAGCGGGCAAAGCCACCTGCCCCATTGACGGCGGTTTTCCCTTGGGATTCGCGGCCATCGATATCAAAGGCCATTTCAGCTGGACCACGGCCTTGGATGAATCCCCGCCTCTGCCCACCCTTCAGGCGGCGCAGCTTGCCGGAGTCAAGCGCCTGCTGAGGGACAATGGCTACAAGGTGGGGCCACTCGATGGCAAGCCTGACAAGGCGACAGGTGCAGCGCTGGCGGACTTCCGCAAGAAATTCGCGCCGGAAGCCGATAATGCCCAGTTGATCGCCATTCTTGAAAAACGGGCACGGCTCCATGTGACCCCGGCGGGGCTGACAGTCTGCAACGACGCCAAGGTGCCACTGCTGGTGGCGCTGGGACAGACCGGCCACGGCAAGAAGGTTGCACGCGGTTGGTGGACAGCCGCCCCCGACGCCTGCGCCCAGCTGCAGACTGTGCCGCTGGGAACAGACATAATGTATTTGCTGGCGCGGACGCGCAAGGGCGAGACGGTGCTATCAGGACCGCAGGCGTTCTGCATCACGGATGCGGCGTTCGAAATTCAGTATGAGCAGGCGCGTTGTTCCGATCGCGGCTATAGCCAGGCTGGATTTGCCAAGGTCGAGGCGCATGGATCGTCCGGCGTGGTGCTGCATTTAGGTGCTGCCGCCATGCAGAGACCGGTTCAGGCCGAAATGTTGAAATAGCTTAGGTGCCAGCGCATCTCATCACGGGGCAAAGGAAAACCTATACCTGCACGCGCCGGCAGCACCTCATGCGATGGCATCTTCAGCAGGAATGTCTGGATCTTGAACGCCACGCGCATAGACAGATGAGCATGCCAGACCAATGATACCACGGGCTTGGCATGGCCCGTTCCGAAGATCTTGCGTACTATTGCGGAATCGACCTGCGCCAGTGCCGCCAGCGCATGCACCACAACTTCGCGTTGGCCGCGCTGCGCTGCCTGTTCCACGAACCAGTCGTCCAGTCGGCCATCGGCTCGCGCCTCCGCGACAATGTCCGCGGGGTTGCGTCGCTCGCCGCCCGATTCGGTGATGTCCCGCTCTTCGACCAGGCGTGCTCGCAGTTCCCGATTCAGCCGGCTGCGCGTCGCATCCGACAGGTCATTGCGAGCCGCGAGACGCTCGATGATGCTGGAGCCCACCAGCCCCGCAATACGACGAATGGCCCGCGCCGAGAGGTCCGCACGCAGAGCCAGCGGCATCTGCCACGCGCCAATCTCCTCGGCCTGATCAATGATCAGATCCATTGTTTCCTTGCGAATCTCGGCATTTGGATTGACTAGCAGTGCTGCCACAGCGGAGACGTCCAGCGTCTGCACCAACTGGGCCGAGACATCACCGTCCACGGTCCGCCGGCGTGCAATAGCCGCCAGCGCCTCACTCACCTGACCGCAGGCGATGATCTCCATCAGGTCAGCGCTGGACAGCAGCGGCGAATATTCAAGAATCGGCGCTGCCACAACAGTGTCGAGATCGCGCGCCAGGGTCATCACCACGTCATGCGGGATGCAGTCCATCGCCTTAATCGAATCGGCCAAAATCACCCGCACCCGGACGGCAGCATCGCGGGCCAGGCACTCCAGCGTCTCAATGGTCACGGCATAGATATGCGAGCTTTCACGCTCCGACAAGCCCGGCATCAGCCGCGCGATCTTGCCCGCCAGTTCGGCGCGCACGTCCTCGGATACATCATCTGCCAGAAGTCTGTTGGTGACTGCGGAGGTGCCAGGATTGGCGGCAACTGCCGCACGGGTGGGCGCCGAGCTGTGGGTCGCAAGATAATGCAGCAAATCGGGACCCGCGTCCGTACGGCCGGCCAATTCAGAAGTGTCACGGCGGGTGCGGATGTCCAGCATATCCAGGGCGTCGCGTGGATTGATACCTGGCTTGGCATTGGGGCCGCCGGGCGGCGTGATCTGACCCATATCAGTCTCCTTTTGCTCCCTTGGCCCTAGCCCCCACTTTCCCTTCCAGGGCTTTAACAGCAAATAAATAGGCATGGTGGAGAGGCGTTAACGGTGCTTGCCTGACGGCGGCGAGAAGGCCATGTTCCGCTTCATGGCGGGACTTGAGGAAAAGCAGGCGGGTCGGGGCGCGGGAGCGGAGGATTACCGCTCGGACGCTCAACCCGACTTTCGTCATGTCTCGGCCTGGATTTTCGACCTCGATAACACGATCTATCCAGCCGACAATGGCATCTTCGCTCAGATAGAAGCCCGGATTACAGATTATGTGATGCAGTTTCTGGGCGTGCCGCGCGATGCGGCCCGGGACCGGCAGAAATCGCTGTATCGCCGCTATGGCACCACTTTGAACGGGCTGATGACAGAGCATGGCTGTGACGCGGGGGATTATCTGACCTTCGTGCACGATATCGACCTGTCCAGTCTTGAGGCCGACGAAGGCCTGGCGGCTGCGGTTGCGGCCCTGCCGGGACGGCGCTTCATCTTCACCAATGGCTGCGGCAGCCATGCCGAACGTGTTCTGGCGCGGTTAAAGATGGACAATTTATTCGAGGCCGTGTGGGATATTCGAACCCTCGGCTTTCGTCCCAAGCCGGAACCCCGCGGTTATGCCGACATTGTGGCGGCCAGCGGCATCGATGCGAAGGCCGCGGCCATGTTCGACGACATTCGGCGCAACCTGGTGCCGGCCCGTGCGTTGGGCATGACCACTGTTTGGCTGAAGACCGACTCGCCGTGGGCCGCACACGGTCCGCTTATGGACGTGGCCATGGGCGATATCACTCACGAAACCGACAACCTCACGCATTTCTTGCATAACATCAGGACCCGATCATGACCGACCTTGTCTCCGCCATCGAAGCCGCTTGGGACGCGCGCGAGCGTCTTTCCGTTGCGAGCGAGGGCATCGAGCGTCAGGCCGTCGAAGCTGTGCTCGAGGGCCTGGATAACGGCACGCTACGCGTTGCTGAGAAGGCCAATGGCGCCTGGAAGGTGCATGAATGGCTGAAGAAAGCGGTGTTGCTGTCCTTTCGGCTTAACGACATGAAGCTGATTTCGGGCGGGCCGGAAGCGGCGGTGTGGTGGGACAAGGTCGATTCAAAATTCCTCGGGTGGAACGAGGCCCGGTTCCG